>JAGWSE010000418.1 GCA_028869395.1 Alphaproteobacteria bacterium
CGTCGGGTTCCTGGAGCCACATCTGATGGGTGGCGGAGGGGAACACGATCCGATGCGCATTCGGCAGGAGGGCCATCAACGCCTCGTCGCTCAGGCCCAGGAACGGATAGGACTTCGCCCCCGAGAGAAGCAGAGCCGGCGCCGCGATCCGGCGGACCTCTTCAGGCCTGATCTGCGGGAACAGCACGCCCGAGGTCAGCATCACATCCCACTCGTGGGCGTCCTTCATCGTCTCGCCCCGGGCGGCCCGAGACATGGCGTCCCAGGCCCCGGGATGGCCGAAGACGTAATCCATGAACACCCGCACGCCCGCCTCGCGATCGCCGAGCAGGAACTGGGTGCGCATCGGCGCGATCATCCGCACTTCGATGTCGGCGAGCGCCGCCCGCCCCGCCGCGGCATGCGCGCCGGGGACATGGGCCAGCAGCGACACGGCCGGGGGTTCCGCCAGAACGACGGTCCGCACCAGGTCGGGGCGGCGCGCCGCCAGGAACAGGGCGGCGAAAGCGCCGTAGGAGTGGCCGACGACGTGCGCCTGGCCGAGCCCCAGCGCATGGATGAAGTCGGCCAGGTCCTCGCCGTCGGTCACCGCCGAGTAGCCGTCGATGGCCGGATTCTCGTTCGGCCAATTGTAGCGCCGGCTGTAGGCGATCGCGCGACGGCCGGCGGCTGCGAAGGCCGGCAGCTGATCGTTCCAGTAGGAGCCGTCGCTCAGCGAGCCATGCACGAACACCACGGGCTCGCCCTGGCCCATCTCGACGTAGTGCAGCCTCACCCCGCCGCCGATGTCCGCGACGCGCACCGCCGGATCGCGCGGCCCGGCCCAGGCGGCCGATGCGGCCACAGCGGCGACGCCCGCGGCCAGCCCCCGGCGCGTCAACGCGCTCAAAACAGCACGCGCGGGTTCATGATGCGCTTCGGGTCGAGCGCCCGACGGATGGCGCGCAGGGCCTCGACCTCGATGGGGGATTTGTAGCGCAGGGCCTCGGCGGTCTTCATCGCGCCCAGGCCGTGCTCGGCGCTGATCGAGCCGCCCAGGGAGGCGACGAGATCGTGGACGATGCGGCTGCCTTCATCGCGGCGGGCGGCGTGGTCGGCGTCGGAGCCGCCGTCGGGGCGCAGGACGTCGTAGTGTATGTTGCCGTCGCCCACGTGCCCGAACGCCGCGATGCGCGCGCCGGGGGCGAACGCCAGCATGGCGGCGGTGGCCGCGTCGAGGAAGGTGGCGACCTGGCTCACCGGCACCGAGACATCGTGCTTCCAGGTGGCGCCCTCGGGCTTCTGGGCGGGCGACTGGTTCTCCCGGATGGCCCACAGCGCCGTCGCCTGCGCCTCTGTCTGAGCGATCACGGCGTCGCGGATCAGGCCGTCTTCCAGCCCGGACGCGAGGAAGCGTTCCATGGCGGCCTGGGCCGACCCGGGCTCGCCGGAGGCGAATTCGGCGAGCACGTACCAGGGATGCGGCTCTGAAAGCGGATCGCGCGTGCCGGCGATGTTGCGGATCGCGAAGTCGATTCCCAGCCGGCCCATCAGCTCGAAGGCTTCGACTGCGCCTCCGGTCTCGTCCTTGGCGCGGCCAAGCAGCGCGATGGCGTCGGCAGGGCTGGCCACGGCGATGAAGGCGACGGCGCGCGAGGCCATCTCGGGGAAGAGCTTCAGGGCCGCGGCGGTGACCACGCCCAGCGTGCCCTCCGCCCCGATCAGGAGCTGCTTCAGGTCATAGCCGGTGTTGTCCTTGCGCAGCCGCTTCAGCCCGTCCCAGACCTCCCCGTTCGGCAGAACGGCCTCGAGCCCCAGCACAAGATTGCGCGCCATGCCGTAGCGCAGCACCTGGACGCCGCCGGCGTTGGTGGAGACCACGCCGCCGACCGTGGCGGAGCCTTCCGAGGCCAGCCCGAGCGGGAAGCGGCGGCGCTGGGCGGCCGCCGCCTCATGGACCTTGGCGAGCGTCACGCCCGCCTCGGCGACGATCACATCGTCGAAGGCGTCGAGGTCGCGGATGGCGCGCATGCGCTCGGTCGAGAGCAGGATCTCCCCCTGCGGGATCTGGCCGCCGACCAGACCGGTGTTGCCGCCCTGGACGGTGATCGGAACCCCCGCCTCGAAGCAGACGCCGACGACGGCGGCGACCTGCCCGGTCGAGCCCGGCAGCGCCAGGAAAGGCGTGCTGCCGATCCAGCGATCGCGCCACTCCAGGAGCTTGGGCGCGATGCGATCGGCATCCTGGCTCCAGCCGTTCGCGCCCAGGACGGACTTCAGGCGGGAGAGGACGTCGGCGGGGACGGGCGCGGTCATGAGGCGAATATCACGCCTTCCGACGCGGCGGAGAAGCGCCGATCCCCCGGTTTGTTGAAGCCGAGCCGACCAAGTTTGCGCGGCGCCGAGGAAGGACGCAGGACCTCACCGCCTCAACCGACGAAGCCGGCGGCGCGGCGCAGGCGGTCGTTGATCGCCTCGCCCAGGCCCTGTTGCGGGATGCGGGCGATGGCGATGGCCGCGGCGCCCGATCGGTCGGCGGCCCTCAGGAAGGTGAAAAGGTTGGCGGCGGCCTCGGCGAGGTCGGCGGAGGGGCTGAGGTTGAACACGCGGCCGCCCGCAGGCGCGGGGCCAAACGCGAGAAAGGCCTCGTCGAGACCGGGTTCGGCGGCGTCGAGCCGCACGGGGAGGTTCGGGGCGTAGTGGCGGGCGAGCCGACCGGGAGAGCGCCTGGCGTCGGCCTCCGCCTCGGCCAGCGGGCCGATCGCCGTCGAGATCTCGGCCCGTGTCACGGCCCCCGGACGCAGCAGGCGAGGCCGGTCAAGCAGGGCGACGACGGTCGACTCCAGGCCGATCTGACAGGGGCCGCCGTCCAGCGCCGCAGCAGCGGCGGCGCCGGTTTCGTCCACGGCGTCGGCGAAGGTGGTGGGGCTGGGCCGGCCGGAGCGGTTGGCGGAGGGCGCGACCAGCGGGCCGCCGAACGCCTTCAGCAGGCCCTGCATGACCGGATGGGCAGGGGCGCGGACCGCCACGCTGTCGAGCCCTGCGCGCGCGAGGTCGCAGACCGCGCCGGTGTCGGCGATCGGCAGCACGAGCGTCAGAGGTCCCGGCCAGAAGCGGGCGGCGAGCGCCTCGGCGCGGTCGTCCAAGCGGGCGATGCGGCGGGCGGCGATCACGTCGGGCACGTGGGCGATCAGCGGATTGAAGCTCGGCCGTCCCTTGGCCTCGTAGAGGGCGGCCACCGCCCGCGGGTTGGCGGCGTCGGCGGCGAGGCCATAGACGGTCTCGGTGGGCACGATGACGAGACCGCCCGCGCGAAGTGCGGCGGCGGCGCGCGCGATCTCGTCCGGTCCGGCGGTCATGGCCGGCTGGTTACACGGGATGCGGCGCCGACGCTAACGCCGGCGTTGGCCCGGCTTTCGGAACCTGTAGACGAACTGGTCCGTGTGGCCTCGGATCGACTTGTCGAACACGACCTTGGTGTGATCGTCGGCCGGGTTGCGCAGCACCTCGCTCTGGCCCGTGAACACGAAGCCGACGGAGGTCACCTGCTTCTTCACGATGGCGGGGTCGATCCGGTGCAGGGTGTCGGTGTCGCGCATGCCGGAGCCCGCCTGCGCCACGTGGTCGATGACCACGAAGACGCCGCCCGGCTTCAGCGCCTTGTAGACCTGCCGGTCGAAGGCGACGGGGTCGACCTTGCCCATGAACTTGTCGGGGTAGTCGTGGTAGTTCTGCGAGGTGAAGACGAGGTCCACCGGCTCCGGCGTGGAGAAGTCGGCGGCCGGCTGCTCCAGCACGGTGACGTTGCCGTAGGTCTTCTCGAATCCCTTGGTGGCGACCACGTCGCGGGCGGCCTCGCGCGCGTACTCGTTGGGCCAGACATCGTAGACGTGGCCCTTCGGACCCACAACCTTGGCGAAGATGCGGGTGAAGTAGCCGGAGCCCGGGATCAGGTCGACGACCTTGTCCCCCGGCTTGACGCCGGAGAAGGCCAGCAGCTCGCCGGGGCGCCGGCGGGCGTCGATCGGCCGGTCGGCGGCGCGCCCCGGATCTGCGAGCGCCGCGGCGAGATACGGCTTTCGGGCCACCGGCGCGGCCCAGGCGGCCCCGGCCGCGAAGACGCCGAGCACGAGGCCGGCCACGAGACGACGCATGGATCTGCCCTCCCTCAGAAGCGGAGGCCTACAGTAACCTCGTTGCACGGGATGTCAGCCGGCCTGCAAAGCCGTCAGCGCGAAGGTGACGGACACCTTGCCGGGGATCTGGTCGGTGGCGGCGAAATCCCCCTGCCCCACGCCGAAGGCCGTGCGGTCGAGGGTGGCGGAACCGTTCGCCCGCGCCTTGTCGCCGTCGATGGCGAGCCGGAAGGCCAGCTCCTGCGGTCGGCTGACGCCGCGCAGCTGCAGGACCCCATGGGCGAGGTAGCGGTCAGGCCCGGTCCGGGCGAACCTCGTCGCCCGCATCCCCGGCACCGGCAGCGGCCCGTCCCTGGCCCTCGTGGGCCACAGCGACGTGGTCCCTGCGGACCCCCGCGACTGGACCCATCCGCCGTTCGCCGCCGTCCTCGACGACGACGGCTACCTGTGGGGCCGCGGCGCGGTCGACATGAAGAACGAGGTCGCGGCGCGGGCCGCGGCGCTCGCGTCACTGGCCCGCTCGGGCTGGCGAGGCACCGGCGACCTGCTGCTCGTCGTGGTCGCCGACGAGGAGGACGGCGCCGCCGAGGTC
>JAGWSE010000419.1 GCA_028869395.1 Alphaproteobacteria bacterium
CGACCCCGATGCCCTGAAGCGCTCGTGGCAGAAGTTCTACTTCCGCGGCGAGACGGCCGAAGGCGGCAAGGCCGACGTCCACGTCGCCAAGCGCCGGCTGAAGGCGCCGGAGCGGGAGCCCGGTGGATCGGCGAGCTGATCCCTTCGCCAGATCCTTGCGGGGGGGATCACCCCAACCGGCTGACCGCCTCCACCACCGCCTCGGTCTTTTCGATCGGGACCATGTGTCCGGCCTCGGGAATGGAGACGAGCTCGCACCTGGCGACGCCCTTCTTGAAGGCGTGCGCGTAGACCGGTGGAATGAGTTTGTCGGAGTCCCCCCAGACCAGAACGGTTCGCGCCTTGATGCGGTAAAGGCGCGAGGCCAGGCCCCGCTCGGGAATTGGGAAGAGGATCCGGCCGGCCATGCCGAGCTGGCGGGCGTTGGCGACCAGGTAGGTCTGCAGGAAGTTCGGATCCTCGACGTTGCGCCCGGCGGTCATGATCGCCGCCCCGGCCGCCTCGTCATGGAAGAGCAGCGCCGGCATCTCGTAGGGCATGGTCGCGAAGAGGTCGGGGATCGGGTGATCGTCGTCCCACAGCCCAGCCGGCGCGATGAGGGCCAGCCGCGAGACGTCGTTCGGCTGCACCGCCGCCATCTCCGCCGCGATCATGCCGCCCATGGAATGGCCGACGAGGATCGGATCCGTGAGTCCCAGGGCCGCGACGACATCCCAGGTGTGCAGGGTGAAGTCGAGCATGTCCCGGATCTCGGGGCACTCCTCGGAGTCGCCGTAACCGGGGATCAGCGGCGCGTAGACGTGGTGCGATTTTGCGAGCGCATAGAGGAATGGGTCTTCGGCGGTGACGCCGCCGGCGCCATGCAGGAAGACGAGCGCCGGGCCCGATCCGCCCTCGAGATAGCGGACCGGCACGTGCTGGGTCTGGACGGTCTTCAGTTCCATGGGTCCGTCCTCCTCACTCGGCGGGGATCGGCGCGCGCGCGGGCGCGGCGGGGAGCGAGCCGGGAGTCGCCCGGTTCTCGATCGGATGGCACCAGAACCGCGTGTCGTCGGCGTATTCCGGGAAGACGTTGCGAAGCTTGGGCATCACCTTCTCGGCGAACAGCTTGGTCGAGTACATGCACTTCTCGGCCGGCATGTCGCCCACGTGCATCAGGCAGAAGATGTTGCCGACGCGCAGGCCCTTGGCGAGCTCCTCCATCCGCTGGCGCACCGTCTCGGGCGAGCCCGCGATCACGTGGCCGCCCTCGGTCAGGTCCTTCCAGGTCATCTCGGCGAAGCCCTTTGGCCGGCCGTATTGCGACAGCGCCCCGGACTGGATGGTCTTGATTGTCCGGTAGCCCGGCGCGTCGGCGAAGCCCGGGTAGACGTGGAGACAGCGGTTGTAGAAATAGTCGACGTGCGGCGCGTAGAGGCGCTCGGCTTCCTCGTCCGTCTCGGCCACGCAGATCGTCTGGGCGAAGCCGGCGCGATAGGGGCTGTTGTCGGGCGCGCCCCGCTCTTCCACACGCTTCCAGTAGCCGTCCATCAGGGCCTTGGCGCGGATGTAGCCGCTGAAGCTGAGGTAGGAATACGAGTAGGTGTTGTCGATGCAGAAGTCGTAGGTCTCGACCGAGCCGCCGCCCGGGATGTGGATCGGCGGGTGCGGCTGCTGGATCGGCCGCGGCCAGATGTTGACGTGCCGCAGCTTGTTGTAGCGGCCGTTGAAGGCGAACGGATCGCGGTTCGTCCAGGCCTTGATGATCAGGTCATGCGCCTCGGCGTACTTCTCCCGCGTCAGCGAGGGGATCTGGCCGTAGCAGAAGTTGGTGTCCATGGAGGTGCCGACCGGGAACCCCGCCACGAGCCGGCCGCCCGAGATGCAGTCCAGCATCGCGAACTCCTCGGCCACCCGCACCGGCGGGTTGTAGAGCGCGATCGAGTTGCCCAGCACCACGAGGGCCGCGTCCTTCGTCCGGCGCGCCAGGCCGGCGGCGATGATGTTGGGGCTGGGCATGATGCCGTAGCCGTTCTGGTGGTGCTCGTTGACCCCGATGCCGTCGAACCCGAGGGTCGCGGCATATTCCAGCAGGTCCATGTAGCGGTTGTAGACCTCGTGGCTCTTCACGGGGTCGAACAGCCTCTGGTCGATATCCACCCAGACCGAACGGTTCTTCTCCCGGAAGTCGTCCGGGAGATAGGGCCAGGGCATCAGGTTGAACCATGTGAACTTCATGGGCCGTTCCTCCGGGACCGCTTCCTCCAGCACGCCTCTGTCGGGCGTTCTCTGAACGACGATAACCCATTGAGGCGCGACGCCAAGCGGCGATCGGCGTTATGAGCCGGCCATGAGCGTCGAACTTCGCAAGGTCGAGACCATCTACCAGGGCTACTGCACCCTGATGATGGCGACCCTTTCCGCCTCCGACGGGAGCAGCTTCAAGCGCGAGATCGAGCACCACGGTCGCGCGGCGGCCGTCCTGCCCTTCGACCCCGAGCGCAAGGTGGCGATGCTGGTCAGTCTTCCCCGCGCGCCGGCGATCTGGGCCGGTGGGCCGCCGGAACTGGCCGAGGCGCCGGCGGGCCTGATCGAGAACGAGGACGCGGAGGACTGCATCCGCCGTGAGGCCCTGGAGGAGGCGGGCGTCAAGCTTGGGCGGCTGGAGCACATCGGCTCCCCCTTCTCCTCCCCCGGCCTGTCATCGGAGCGGATCGACCTTTTCCTGGCGGTCTATTCGGTCGCCGACCGCGTCGGCGATGGCGGCGGGGTGGCCGATGAGCACGAGCACATCACCCCGATGGAGGTCCCGCTCGACCAGCTCTGGGTATGGGTCGTGCAGCGCAAGATCGAGGACCTGAAGACCCTTGCCTTGATCTATGCGCTGCGCGTCCGCCGGCCGGATCTGTTCCCGGCCTAGACGCCGGCTCCTACTGGCAGGCGAGGCATTCTTCGTAGTCGGTCCGCTCTCCCGTCGAAAGCTCGACGACGGCCTGGGCTTCGCCCCCGGCGTGGGCGGCGCGCTGAACCGACTTGGAGCGCAGGTAGTAGAGCGACTTGCAGCCGCGCTCCCATGCCATCCAGTGGA
Source organism: Alphaproteobacteria bacterium (assembly GCA_028869395.1). Lineage (GTDB taxonomy): Bacteria > Pseudomonadota > Alphaproteobacteria > Caulobacterales > Caulobacteraceae > Phenylobacterium. Next base: position 3,068 of record JAGWSE010000419.1, read on the forward strand.
GCATGTGCAGGTCCCACTTATCGACATCGCCCGGCAGGAAGAGGTTGATCGACTGGGACTGGCAGATGTCGGCGGTCCGGTCGGCGGCGAGTTCGACAACCCAGCGCTGGTCGATCTCGAAGGCGGTCTTGTAGACGTCCTTCTCGTCCTGCGTCAGGACGTCGAGGTGCTGCACCGAACCCTCGTTGGCGAGGATCGTATCCCAGACAGCCGAGGTGTTCTGGCCCTTCTCCTCGAGCAGACGCTCCAGGTAGGGGTTCTTCACCGCGAAAGTGCCGCTGAGCGTCTTGTGGCTGTAGATGTTGGCCGGGATCGGCTCGATGCCGGCGCTCGTGCCGCCGCAGATGATCGAGATCGACGCGGTCGGCGCGATCGCCAGCTTGTGGCTGAACCGCTCCATGACCCCGCGCTCGGCCGCGTCCGGACAGGGACCGCGTTCGGCGGCGAGGGTGCGGGAGGCGGCGTCGCACTGGCGACGCAGGGTCTTGAAGAGCCGCATGTTCCAGCTCTTGGCCAGCGCGCTCTCGAAGGGCACGTTCTGCGCCTGCAGGAACGAGTGGAAGCCCATCAGCCCCAGGCCCACCGAGCGCTCGCGGGTCGCGGCGTAGACCGCGTTCTTCATCTCCGGCGGGGCGCGATCGATGAAGTCCTGCAGGACGTTGTCGAGGAAGCGCATGACGTCCTCGATGAAGGTCGGGTGGTCGCGCCACTCCAGGAACTTCTCTGCGTTGACCGAAGAGAGGCAGCAGACGGCGGTGCGCTCTTCACCGAGGTGATCCTTGCCGGTCGCCAGCATGATCTCCGAACAAAGGTTGGACTGGCGCACCTTCAGGCCCAGCTCCCGCTGGTGCTGCGGAAGGGCCCGGTTCACGGTGTCGGAGAAGATCAGGTACGGCTCGCCGGTCTGCAGGCGGATCTCGAGGATCTTCTGCCACAGCGAGCGGGCGTCGATCTCGCGGATCACCTCGCCGGTCTTGGGCGAGCGCAAGCCGAACATGGCGCCCTCCCGCACGGCTTCCATGAACTCGTCGGTGATCGAGATGCCGTGATGCAGGTTGAGGGACTTGCGGTTGAAGTCGCCGGAGGGTTTGCGGATCTCCAGGAACTCCTCGATCTCCGGATGGTGGATGTCGAGGTAGACGGCGGCCGAACCGCGGCGCAGAGAGCCTTGGCTGATCGCCAGCGTCAGCGAGTCCATCACGCGGATGAAGGGAATGATGCCGCTGGTCTGGCCCGCGGCCTTCACCTTTTCACCGATCGAGCGGACGCCGCCCCAGTAGGTGCCGATGCCGCCGCCATTCGAGGCAAGCGCCACGTTCTCGTTCCAGACGCCCACGATGCCTTCCAGGTTGTCCGGCACGGCGTTCAGGAAGCAGGAGATCGGAAGTCCCCGGCTCGCACCGCCGTTGGAGAGCACCGGCGTGGCGGGCATGAACCACAGGTTCGAGATGTAGTCGTAGATCCGCTGGGCGTGGTCGGCGTCGTCGGCGAAGGCCGTCGCGACGCGGGCGAACATGTCCTGATAGCTCTCGCCGGGCAAAAGGTAGCGATCTTCCAGCGTCGTCTTGCCGAAATCGGTCAGCAGCGCGTCGCGCGTGCGGTCGACCTCAACCTTGCGGACCAACTGCAGCTGCGGGCGCTCAGCCCGGGGCCGAGCCCGCTCGGCGCCATCGGCAATCCCAACCTTCGCCGCTTCACTCATCGTCCCCAAACCCATGCTCTCAAAGAGGAAAGGGTCAATCCGAACCCCAACCTCAAGCCCCCTACATGTTGTGGTGACTGACCGTCATACAACCCACATATGGGGACACACAGCCTAAGGAGTCGTCAATGAGGCGACCCCATCGACCCCCAGGTTTTTTCGTTAACGACATCTTAACGCGCCGGCTCCGCCCTCGGCAGAGCAAGACTTTCGGCGGCCGCGCCGAACGCTCCGCTCACGAGAGTGTGAAGGCCGCCGATCAGGCCCGGAGGGGCCACACCAGGCTGATCAGGATCGATCCTACGACCAGGACGAGCAGGCTGAGGGGCGCCCCCAACCGCGGGTAATCGGAAAACCGGTACCCTCCCGGGCCCATGACCAGCGTATTGCACTGGTGCCCGATGGGCGTGAGGAAGTCGCAGGCCGCGCCCACGGCCACCGCCATCAGGAAGGCGTCCGGATTGAGGTGCAGCCGATGGGCGAAGCCGGCGGCGATCGGGGCGAAGACCAGTACGGTCGGTGCGTTGTTCATGAACGGCGCGCTGATCATGGCCAGCAGCATGAACACGCCCACCGACCAGATCGGACCCACCCCACCCAGCAGATGCGAAAGCCAGCCGGAAACGAGATCGGCGCCGCCCGTCGTGTAGATCGCCTCGCCCACCGGGATCAGTGAGCCGATCAGCACCAGGACCGGGGCGTCGAGCGCCGCATAGGCCTCCCGCATGCGAAGCCCGCCGAACGCCACCATGCCGACGGCGGCGGCGAAGAACGCGAGCGCCACGGGAAGGAGATGGAAGGCGACCGCGAGCATGGCCGCCGCCAGGATCGCAACCGGCGCCAGCGCGCGGCGGAATCCGCCGAGCCGGACTTCGCGTTCCACCAGCGGCAGCAGGCCCAGCGCCTTCACCACCCCCGGCAGACTCTTCTCCCCCCCCTGCAGCAGGACGATGTCGCCGGCGCGCAGCCGCACGGTGCTGAGCTTCTGGTTCAGGCGATAGCCGCTGCGGCTGAGGGCCAGGAGATTGACGCCATGCTGTCCGTGCAGGTCGAGCCCCTGGGCGGTCGCGCCGATCAGAACCGTATCCGGAGCGACAACCCCCTCGACGAGGAGCACGTCTTCCTTGGCTTCCTCGGTCGCCACGGGCTTGTCCGAGCGGGTCAGTTTGAGCTTGGCCCGCGAGATCAGGGCGTCGAGCGCCTGTTGCTCGCCCTCCAGGATCAGCACGTCCCCCGGCTGGACGTGGGCGTTCGCGTGCGGCCGCGCCTTGCGCCGGCCCTTGCGGATCAGGCCCACGACGGAGACGTCGTCCTCGACGAGCGCGTGGAGGTCCCCGATGCGCGGCTTGGACGAGCTCCAGTCGGCGGGCACCTCGACCTCTGTGACGTAAGGCTTCGCCTCCAGCGCCGCCTCCATGCTCTCCCCGCCTTCGCGCGAGGCCGGAAGGAGACGGTAGGCGAAGGTGAGGAAGAGGACGCCGACCACCGAAAGGCCGAGACCGACGGGCGCGAAGTCGTACATCCCGAACGGCTTGCCGACGAGATCCTGGCGCAACTGGCTGACGAGGATGTTGGGCGAGGTGCCGACGAGCGTGACGAGGCCGCCCAGGAGCGAGCCGAACGACATCGGCATGAGGAGCCGCGCCGGGGGCGTACCCGTCCGCCGGGCCGTCTGCAGGGCGATGGGCATCAGGATGGCGAGCGCGCCGACGTTCTTCGTGGTCATCGACAGCAGGGTCGTCGCCACGACGAAGACGGGCACCTGCGAACGCAGCGTCTTCAACCGCGGGGCGATCGGCCGAAGGGCCGCCTCGATCACCCCGGACTTGGCGAAGCCTGCGCTTACCACCAGGGCCGCGGCGATGATCACCACGACCTCGTTGGAGAAACCCGAGAACGCCTTCGCTGGCGGCACGAGCCCAAGGGCGACGGCCGCAATCAGCGAGAGCAAGGCGATGAAGTCGTAGCGGAACCGGCCCCAGACGAAGCAGGCGACCGTGACGGCGACCAAGCCGAAGGCGAGGCCCTGCTGCGTGGTCATGCGCTCTCCGTAGCCAGACCCGCCGGGTCTCCATCCAGCTTCTACAAACGCACGGAAGGCGCGATCGGGTTCGCGTCGCGCTCAGGGCTGCGGCAGTTCGGAAAGCTCGGGCGGTCGGGAGAGCTCGGAAATCTGCGAGAGCTCGCGAAGGCGCGCGAAAAGTCGGCGGACGTCCAGCTCGTTGTCGGCGGCGATCCGGGCAAGGCGCGGCCGATGGGCCCGGGGCGCGACGGGAACCCATCGCCGCCCCCGCCGCCGGGCGTAGCCAAGCGCCTCCAGGGCCAGGAGGCGCCGCCGCACCGTCTCGTGCGGCATCCGCAGCCGCGCGGCGACGGCGCGCATGCTGCAGGGCGAGGGGCGAAGCGGCTGTCCCGCCTCGTAGGTCGCCAGCGCGTCCGCCGCGCTGACCAGGCACAGCCCAAGGAGCACGAACCCGTCCACGACCCCGCCCGCGAACTCGATCACGCGGTCGCAGGACCTGAGCATGTATTCGGAGAGGGCGCGGTTGACGCTGCGCATGAGCTCGGCAGGCAAGGCTCGCGGCAGCGCCTCGTCCCCCAACAGCAGGCCCAGACCCAGCAGGTCGTCGTGAAACCGCCCGAGGCGGGCCATGCGCGCGGCCTGCATCGAGGCATGTTCCTCGGCGACGATCGCGGCGCGCGGCACATAAACCCCGGTCGGAGTCGCCACGCAAACGCCGCCGTCGACAAGACTGCGAACCTTTCGCCGTACGGTCTCAAAAGGGAGCCGCAGGGACTGCGCTACGGCGTTGATGCTGATGGGGCGGCGCAGCTCGTCCGGGATCGCCTCGCCGGAATTCCCGTATCGCTTGTGAAGCTCGAGGTCGTTGCGCAGGGGAGCCTGATTCGCCTGGACGATGGCGGCGAAGACCAGCGGCAGGATAAGATCGCCGCGGCCGCGGCTGATGTTCGCCGCGTCGACGAAGAACTCGAGCGAAATAAACGCCGCACGCCAATCAACTGGAGGCTGCGGCGCGGCTGCGCCCGAACCTGAACCCCCCGGCACCATTCGCCGAGAGTGCGCATCGGCCGAGCGACTCTGCAATCACTCGGATTCCCCGTTTTGGGGATCGAACTCGATCAAGGGTTGAGGTTCAGGAGCTGCGGGTCGCCACCCTGGGCTGCGATATTGACGCTGACCGACCGCTCGACGGCGTAGCGCAGGAGCGCATGGGGTCCGCCAGCCTTCGGCCCCGTGCCGGAAAGGCCCTCGCCGCCGAACGGCTGGACGCCCACCACGGCGCCGATCATCGAGCGGTTCACATAGGCGTTGCCGGCCGGGACCGTGCGACGAACCTCCTCGGCGAAGGCCTCCAGTCGCGTGTGCACGCCGAGCGTGAGGCCGTAGCCCGCCTGCACGAGCGGTTCGGCGGCCGCCTCGAGCCGGGCCGGGTCGTAGCGCACGACGTGCAGGATCGGCCCGAACACCTCGCGCTGCAGGAAGCCGGCAGACGGGATCTCGGCCAGGACCGGCGCGAAGAAGTGACCGCCCGCGGGAGGTTCAAGGACGTGCAGGACCTTCGCCTCGTTCCGCAGCCGCGCCAGGTGTGCGGCGAGCCCTTGGCGGGCCTCCTCGTCGATCACCGGGCCGAGGTCCGTGCGGGGGTCGGCGGGATCGCCGAGCACCAGCGCGTCCATGGCGCCGGAAAGCCCCTCGATCAGCGCGTCGGCCGTCTCGTGCGGCAGGAAGAGCATCCGCAGCGCCGAGCAGCGCTGGCCGGCCGAGCCGAAGGCGGAGATCAGGACGTCGTCGATCACCTGCTCGCGAAGCGCCGTGGTGTCCACGAACATGGCGTTCAGACCGCCGGTCTCGGCGATGAACGGCAGGATCGGGCCCCTGCGCGCCGCCAGGGTGCGGTTGATGGCCCAGGCGGTATCGGTGCCCCCGGTGAAGGCGACGCCGGCGCAATCGGGGTGCGCCACCAGCGCCTGCCCCACCTCGGCCCCGTCACCCGGCAACAGATGGAGCACGTCGGGCGGCAGACCGGCGGCGTGATAGAGGCGCACCGCTTCGGCGGCGATCAGCGGGGTCTGCTCGGCGGGCTTGGCGAGCACCGCATTGCCGGCCGCCAGCGCCGCGGCGATCTGGCCGGTGAAGATGGCGAGCGGGAAATTCCAGGGGCTGATGCAAGCGAAGACGCCGCGGCCATGCAGCGACAGACGGTTCGTCTCGCCGACCGGACCGCGCAGGGTCTCCGGGCTCGCGAACTGGGTCTCGGCCAGATGGGCGTAGTAGCGGCAGAAATCGGCGGCTTCGCGCACCTCGGCGACCCCGTCCGACAGCGTCTTGCCGGCCTCGCGGGCGCAGAGGGCGACCAGGCGGTCGAGGTTGGCCTCGAGCGAATCGGCCATCGCGCGAAGGATGGGCGCCCGGCCCTCGCCGCCGCGGGCGTCCCAGGCCGGCTGAGCGGACCTGGCCGCCCCAAAGGCGCGTTCGATGTCCGCTGCGCTCGCCGACCCGACCTTGCCGACGACACGTGAAAGGTTGGCCGGGGAAACACGTTCCTGCGGGCGGTTGGAGGCCACGAGCTGTCCGCTGACGATCGGTCCCGCTTCAGGAGGATCCCGGTCGAGCCGGGTGATCGCCGCGGCGAGAGCTTCCCGATCGGCGGCGACCGAGAGATCCATCCCGGTCGAATTTTTGCGGCTGGGGCCATAGAGATCGCGCGGCAGAGGAATGCGAGGATGCGGCCCGGCCCCGGCGGATTCCACCGCGGCGATCGGGTCGGAAACCACCTTCTCGACGGGCGTGCGCTCGTCCAACAGAGCGTGGACGAAGGAGGTGTTGGCCCCATTCTCCAGCAACCGGCGGACGAGGTAGGGCAGCAGGTCCTCATGGCTGCCGACGGGGGCGTAGACCCTGAGGGGGAATGCGCCGTAGCGATCCCGGGCGCCGGCGTAGAGCGCCTCGCCCATTCCATGCAGGCGCTGGAACTCAGGGCTCAGGCCCGCCTGCTGCGCCATCTGGCGCACGGCGGCGAGCGTGTGGGCGTTGTGGGTCGCGAACTGCGGATAGAGGGCCGGCGCGGCGGAGAGCAGCGCGCGCGCGCAGACCAGGTAAGAAAGGTCGGTCGCCGCCTTGGTCGTATAGACCGGATATCCGGGCAGCCCGCCGACCTGGGCGCGCTTGACCTCCGAGTCCCAGTAGGCGCCCTTGACCAGCCGGACCATGAGCCGGCGCCCGCTCGAGCGCGCGATCTCCGCCACCGCCTCCACGGTTCTGGGTGCGCGCTTCTGATAGGCCTGCACGGCGAGGCCAAGGCCGCGCCAGTCGCCCAGCGAGGGTTCACGCGACAGACGGTCGAGCAGCTCCAGCGAGATGACCAGTCGATCGGCCTCCTCGGCGTCGATGGTGAGGTTGATGTCGCCCCGCGCGGCGAGTTCGGCCAGGCGCAGAACGCGCGGATAGAGTTCGGCCCAGACGCGGTCGGCCTCGCGCGCCTCGTATCGAGGCGACAAGGCGGAGAGCTTCACGGACACGCCGTGGCCCGCCTCCGGCCCCTTGCCGCCTGACCGGTCGCCGACGACCTGGATGGCCGATGCGTAGGCTGCTTCGTACCGTTCGGCGTCGGCGGCGGTGCGCGCGCCCTCGCCGAGCATGTCGAACGAGCAGACGTAGCCCTCCTGGTCCGCCCGCTTCAGCGCCTGACCGATGGTGGCCCCCAGCACGAACTGCTCGCCCATGATCCGGACCGCTGCCCCCACGGCGCGGCGGATGACCGGCTCGCCCAGGCGGCCGGCGAGCCGGCGGATGAATCCGGGCAGATCGGCGCGCGCCTCTTCGTCGGGATCGATGATCTTGCCGGTCAGCATCAAGCTCCAGGTGGAGGCGTTGACCAGCAGTGAGTCGGAACGGCCCGCGTGGCTCGCCCAGTCTGCGGAGGCGATCTTCTCGGCGATCAACCGGTCGCGGGTCTCCTCGTCCGGCGTGCGCAGCAACGCCTCCGCCAGGCACATGAGCGCCAGCCCCTCGCGCGTGGAGAGGCTGAATTCCTGCAGGAAGCTTTCGACGACGCCCTGCTTGCGGGCGTTGCGACGTGCGGCGCGCACCAGCGCCTCTGCCTCGGCCCGCACCGCGGCGCGATCCTCGCCGCACAGGGCGCGCGCGGCGAGCGCGCCGGCGATCGCGGCGCGTTCGTCCACGAACTTCAGCTGATCCAGGTCATCCAGAGGCATCCAGCTCTGTTGCGGCGATCGGGCGAGTTGCGTTGACGTCGTCATGTGTACGGCATAACCCAAATTGGACCGCACGTTCAGCGGAGTTTTGATCAAGACGGCGAAGGATATCGTATTCAATGCCGAGTGCGCCGAACGATCTCTCCCTTGATGATACCGATCGGCGCTTGTTGCGCGTGCTGCAGGCCGAAGGGCGCATCAGCAACCAGGACCTGGCCCAACGCTGCAACCTGTCGCCGTCCGCCTGCTCGGAGCGCGTGCGCCGCCTGCGCGACCAGGGCTTCATCACCCGGTTCTCGGCCGTACTGGACCCTGCAAAGGTCGGTCGTTCGCTGCTGATCTTCGTCGAAGTCGTTCTCGACCGGACCACCAGCGACGTCTTCGACGCATTTGCGGCGGCGGCGCGACGCGCCCCCGACGTCCTCGAGTGTCACATGGTGGCCGGGGGGTTCGACTACCTCATCAAGGCGCGCGTGAAGGACATGGAGGCCTATCGCGCCTTCCTGGGCGAGGTGCTGGTGGAGATGCCGGGGGTGCGCGAGACGCGGACCTACGCCGTGCTCGAGGAGATCAAGACCACCAGTCTCCTGCCGCTCTAGAGCGGCTGAAACGCAAAGAGCCCGGCCTTTCGGCCGGGCTCCCGCGAACTTCCGAAGAAGCCGTCGCGATCGAGATCAGAAGTTGATGTCGATCGTGGAGCGACGGTTCAGCGGTTCCTTCACGCCATCGCCGGTCTGGACGGCGAGGTCGGTCTCGCCCTTCCAGTCGACGGCCAGCGTGGACTGGTTGACGCCCATGCCGACGAGCGCATCGGCCACCGCCTTCGCGCGGCGCTCCGACAGACGCATGTTGTAGGCGGCCGAGCCGGAGGTGTCGGTGTGGCCGACCACCACCACCTTGGTCGCGTGACCCTGATTGGCGTAGTTGGCGGCTTCCTGCACCACCTGCTGCGCTTCCGGCGTCAGGATGTACTGATCGAAGGGGAAGTACACGACGAACTGCTTCGCCTCGAAGGCCGGCGGCGGAGGCGGCGGCGGCGGCGGAGGCGGAGGCGGAGGCGGAGGCGGAGGCGGCGGAGGCGGCGGGGGCGGAGGCGGCGGAGCCGCGAACGACCACCGCAGACCCAGGGTCACGGAGTCGTCCTTGTACTTGCCCTTGAAGGTGCCGGGCTGCAGGCCCGCCGGCGAGGTGCCGATCGTATTGATGCTGTGGTCCGCACCGCTCAGATAGCGATAGGTCAGGTCGACGTTCAGGCGATCCGTGGCCTTCCAGGCGAGACCGGCCAGCGCCTGCCAGGCGAAGGCGGTGTCGTTGTCGTCGACGTGCAGGTTCTGGTAGGCCGGGTTCGCGCCGCCGATCGGCGTGATGACGCCGGTGACGTTCGAGAACTGGCCATCGACCTTGGTGGTCAGGTGGTTGACGCCGACGCCGGCGCCGATGAACGGATCAAGCGAAGAGTGGGGGAGGACGTCGTAAATGACGTTCGCCATGCCCGACCAGACGTTCATCTGGCCGTTCGGGCCACCGCAGGTCGGCGCCGCGGCCGTGCGGGTCACGCCCGGGGTGCAGAGGCCGACGACGGCCTGGTTCGTGCCGCCGTGCACCGACTTGATGTCGCCGCCGCGGTAGCCGACTTCCAGTTCGACGCGCCAGTGATCGCTGACCTGGTAGCCCAGCCTCGCGAAGCCGGTCCAGTCTTCCTTCTGGTTGAAGTCCCAGGTGTACGGAATGCCGTTGGCGGCGAGGTTCGAGGAGGTCCCCTTGAGGCCCTCCGGCCAGTGGTATCCGAGATCGACGGCGCCGTACCAGCCGACTTCAGCGGCTGCGCCGGTCGCGGTGAAGACCGCAGCCAAGGCCGCGCCCGCCAGGAGTTTGAACTTCATTCTCAGAGCCCTCTCGTTGCCCTCAGTGCTGCGGCCATTTGACCCAGCACGCTTATATCAAGGCCCATCTGTCGCGTAAGTGTCGCCGAAGCCACACTCAGACCGCAATCTCTGGGCCGGGATCAGCCTAAGCCAGGACGCTATACGACGTTGCCCGCTGCAATCAATGCGGGCGGAGAGAGAACATCTCTCCTTTGACCAATGCTGACGGCCCTGGCGCTCGCCAAACTGGTCATTTGAAAAAGTTAAGACTGAGTGACGACCTGCATAGACGCTCGCGACGCCTGCGATTCCGTCTCGCGAAGTCCTTGTGAAACCTTGTAAACCCGTTGCAGGGCCGCACACCTGGACGCATCCGCGCGCCGGCGCAAGCGGCCTTCTCCCGAGTGTCCAAGCCAAACCCCACGACGCCATACGCCCCGCTCACGACGGATCGCGCGCCCCTTGTCGCGCTGCCCCATTCAACTCCACACGGCTGCGCTTGGTTCCAGGCGACGATTCGCAGGGCGGCGCCCTTTCGGCGCCAATCAGCCTTCGGTTGGGCGCCTCGAGCTCCGCCGGCCGCCCAGGGCCCCGGGCCGATTGAGCTCGGCCCGGAACTCGTCGCGGCGCTCATGGACGGAGGCGATCACCAGGCCCATCGGCACGCCGAGGTCGACAAGCACCGCCTCGGAGAGCTGCAGGCTCGCCTCGACCGTCTCGGGCACGGCGTCGGTCGCGCCCAGTTCGTAGAGACGGCGAGCGTGACGGGCGTCGCGGGCGCGGGCGACCACGGTGAGGCTGGGACGCAACCCGCGCGCCACCGCGACGATCGCCTCGGCTCCCTCCGGGTCGTCCATGGTGATCACCAATGCGGACACCTCGTTCAGGCCCGCGCGCGTCAGGAACTCGGCGCGCGAGGCGTCGCCGAAGAACACCGGCCGGCCGGCGCGCCTGCCCGCTTCCACGAGACCCTGGTTCTGCTCGGCCGCCACCCAGGGGATGGCATGCCGCTCGAGCATCTCGCCGACGAGCCGTCCCACCCGGCCGTAGCCTGCGATCAGCACCCGAGGCGCCGCGCCGCCGGGTCTCGCCTCCGGCTCGGACGCGAGACCGGGCTCGGCCGCCCGCGCGCGTCCGAGCCGGGCCCCGGCGGCAGCCAGCAGCGGCGTCGCCGCCATGGTGAGAGTCACCGCCACCAGGACGCTCTGGCCGATAACACGCGCGACCAGCCCGGCGTCCATGGCGCCGGCCAGCAGCACGAAGGCGAACTCTCCGCCCGCAGCCAGGAGCAGGCCCGCCTCGGCCGCCGCGCGGGACGACAGACCGAACGCGCGGGCGAGGACGACGACGACGACGCCGTTGACCGCCAGCAGCCCCCCCGCGATCCCGAGCACGGCCGCCGGATGCTGGACAAGCAACGGCAGGTTCAGCCCGATCCCCACCGAGACGAAGAACAGGCCGAGCAGCAGACCTTTGAAGGGGGCGATCACCACGTCGACCTGGTGGCGGAACTCGGTCTCGGCAAGCAGCAGGCCGGCGATGAACGCCCCGAGCGGCATGGAAAGGCCGGCAAGGGCGCTGAGGAGGGCCGAACCGATCACGACAAGCAGGCAGGCGGCGACGAACATCTCGTTGTTGCGGGCCTTGGCGACCGAGCGGAACATCGGCCGAAGGATCAGGCGGCCGATCATCACGAGCACGGCCACGCCGATCGCCGCCTGTACGAATCCCAGAAGGATTGTCGGCGAAGGTCGCGCGCCTGAACCGCCGCTCAACAGCCCGATGGTCATCAGCATCGGCGCCACCGCCAGGTCCTGGAACAACAGAATGGCGAAGGCCGCCCGCCCGGCCGGCGTGTGCTGCCGTCCCCGCTCTTCGAGCGAGGGCATGACGATGGCGGTGGAGGACAGGGAAAGCGCCGCCCCAACGCTCAGCGCGGCCGCGAGCGGCTGGCCCAGGGCCCAGGCGATGCCGGCCAGCACCACCGCGCTGGCCAGGACCTGCAAGGCGCCGAGGCCGAACACCAGCGCACGCATCCGGCGCAGGCGTCCCCACGAGAGCTCGAGTCCGATCGTGAACAGCAGGAAGACGACGCCGAACTCGGCGAGCTGGGCCACGTCGGCGGGGTTGGAGATGGTCAGCGCCGCAAGCCAGGGGACGTCGGTCGCGAGCCGCCCGAGGCCATATGGCCCAAGGACGACCCCGGCCAGCAGGAATCCCAGGATTGGACTGACGCGCCAGCGACGGAATATCGGGACGACCACCCCCGCGACAGCCAGGAGCAGCACGACATCCTTGTAGGCGCCCGGCTCGACGTGGGCTTGCATCGGCTCTCCCTTCGGCGCCCACTATGGTCCGGGCGGCCCGCGTTGAGGAACCCGGCCCAAGACCTGGACGATCGAATGCCGAGACCCTTTCTCGTAGTCGCCATTGCGCTGACCGCCGGCGCGGCGCACGCAGCCAGCTTCCGCTCCGGTCCGCTCGAAGTGACGCAGCCGTGGAGCCGGCCGGCCGTCATGGGCTTCAGCGGCGTCGGCTACATGAGGGTGAGCAACCATGGACGCGAGGCCGAGACGCTGATCGGGGTGGAAAGCCCGATCGCGAGCCACGTGGAAATGCACCGCTCGATGATGAAGGACGGGGTGATGTCGATGGCGCCGGCGCCACGCGTCGCGATACCTCCCGGCGGATCCGTGACCTTCGCGCCTGGCGGCTATCACCTGATGTTCATGGACCTGAAGCGGAACCTGAAGCCGGGCGATCGAGCGCCTGCCACGCTCATCTTCTCGGATCACCGTCGAATCTCCGTCAGCTTCGAGGTGACCTCGGGCGAAGCGCCTGAAGGACATTAGCCGCGACACCCTGGCCGGTGGCGCCGGCGGCGATGATGACAAAGAAGTAACGACGCAAACATCGGCGGGCGAGGCATGGTCGCGCCCAGCAACATTTCGGGGTGAGCGCTCAATCCATGAAGACCATCTGGCTCGGGGCCGCTGCGGCGGCCGCCCTTCTTTCCGCATGCCCGGCGCTCGCCGCCACCGCTGCACCGGCGCGCCCGGCGACGCCGGCCGGCCCCGCCGTCGACCTGACAAAGGCCCCCCGCATGGGAACCTGGGGCTTCGACCTGACCGCGCGGGACACGTCGGTGAGCCCCGGTCAGGACTTCTTCCTCTACGCCGACGGCGATTATCTGAAGACGCTCAAGATCCCGGCCGACCGGTCGCGCTACGGCGCGTTCGACGCGCTCAACGAGTTGTCGCAGAACCGGATGCGCGCCGTCGTCGAGCAGGCCGAGGCCGACAAGGCGGCGACAGGCCCCACAGCCCAGGTCGGCGCGCTCTACCACAGCTTCATGGCCGAGGGCCGGGTCAACGCGCTTGGGGCAAGACCCATGGCCGCCGACCTCGCCAAGGTGCGCGCCGCCAGGACCAGGGCCGACATCGCCCGCCTGATGGGCGCCAGCATGGCGAAGTTCGGTGGCAGCTTCTTCTCGGCCTCGATCGCCGAGGACGCCAAGGACCCGGACCACTACGCCGTCTATCTCGGTCAGGCGGGCCTGGGCCTGCCTGACCGAGACTACTACCTGAAGCCCGAGTTCGCGAAGCAGAAGGCGGCGTACCAGCAGTACGTCGCCAGGATGCTGACTCTCGCGCACTGGCCAAGGCCGGCGGCCAACGCCCAGGCGATCGTCGCCATGGAGACCGAGATCGCCAAGGCCTCGTGGTCGCGAGCCGAGCGGCGCGACGACGTCAAGATGTACAACCCATATGAGACGGGGAAGCTGGCCGAGCTCGCGCCGGGCTTCGATTGGGCGACGTTCCTTCAGGGCGCGGACCTCGACAAGGTGACCCGCGTGGTCGTGGGCGAGAAGACCGCATTCCCGCAGATCGCGGCGATCTATGCCAAGACGCCGCTCGCGACGCTGAAAGCCTGGTCGGCCTTCACCCTCGCCGACCAGGCGGCGCCCTATCTGTCGAAAGCGTTCGACGATGCGCATTTCGACTTCCATGCCCGGACTCTCGCCGGACAGGAGGTCCAGACGCCGCGCTGGAAGCGCGGGGTCAATCTGGTCGACAGCGACATCGGCGAGGCGCTCGGGAAGCTCTACGTGGCCGCCTACTTCCCGCCGGAGAGCAAGGCCAAGATGCTCGACCTGGTCTCCGACATCCGCTCGGCGATGCAGGCCCGGATCGAGAAGCTCGACTGGATGAGCCCCGAGACGAAAGCCAAGGCGCTGGCGAAGCTCAGCCAGCTGCGGGTCAAGATCGGCTATCCAGACAAGTGGCGGGACTATTCCAAGCTGTCGATCAGGCCGAACGATCTCTACGGCAACGTGGAGCGGGCGACCGCGTTCGACTGGAACTTCCGCGTCGGACGCCTCGGCGGTCCGGTGGACAAGGACGAGTGGGGCATGACCCCGCCCACGATCAACGCCTATTATAATCCGACGGGCAACGAGATCGTCTTCCCGGCCGCCATCCTGCAACCTCCGTTCTTCGACCCCCAGGGCGACATGGCGGTCAACTTCGGCGGCATTGGCGCGGTGATCGGCCATGAGCTGACCCACGGCTTCGACGACGAGGGCCGCCGCTACGACGGCACGGGCCGGCTGACAGACTGGTGGACCCCGCAGGACGCCAAGCGCTTCGAAGCCGAGGCGTCGAAGCTCGGCAAGGAGTACGACGCCTTCCAGGTGCTGCCGGGCGCGCACATCAACGGCGACCTGACCATGGGCGAGAACATCGCCGATCTCGGCGGTCTGCTTCTGGCCCTCGACGCCTATCACGCCTCACTGCATGGCCAGCCGGCGCCGATCATCGACGGCCTGACGGGCGACCAGCGCGTGTTCCTCGGGTGGGCGCAGGTCTGGCGGGGCAAGACCCGCGACGACAAGCTGCGTCAGCAACTGGTGTCGGATCCGCACTCGCCGAATCAGGCCCGCGTAGACGTGCCGTTGCGCAATATCGACGCGTTCTACACGGCCTTCGACATCAAGCCGGGCGACAAGATGTACCTGCCGCCCGCGGACCGCGTGAAGATCTGGTGAGCCTCTGCCCATCCCTCCCCGGCGGGGAGGGATGGGTTTTGACGCGAACGTCAAAAACTGGCTGAGGACAAAAATTTGGCCCGCTGCGGGGGATAATCGCAGCGGGCCGCATCTTGAGCAGTCGCTCTAATGAGCGGGCGTTTCCTCCCCGAAACGCCGGAGACCTCAGGACTGAGCGCCTTCATGTCTCTCGCGACATCAAGGAACGGCAATTTTCTGCCCGAGTCAACGGCCCGCGATCCAGTTCCCGGCAAGGCTCGATCAGAATTTCGCGAGCGGACAAAACTTTACACCGTCTTTTGACGGAATCGTCAAAGAACTCGGTTCCGGAGCTCGATGAAGGCGGGGCAGTCCACCTCGAACACGAAATCCGGCCGCGCGGCGGTGACCGGGCCGAGCCCGGCCGCGGTGAGCGCGAGGGAGGCGTCGGCGGCGCGCCCGACGTCGACGAGCAGGCCATTGGGCCGACGCGACGCGCCGGCCGCGACCAGGCGGTCGACCACCTCCGCCTCGGCCGAGTCGCCGCGCGCAGGCCAGGTGAGCGTCGCGCTGGCCAGCGCCGCCGTTCGGGCCTCGACCACCCGGAGCAGGCGTTCGGCGACGGCGAGCCGAGCCTCATCCCAATCCGCCCTGAGGCTCGCGGCGAGTTGGGCCTGGCTGCGCAGGATCAAGCCGTCGGAGAGCACCTTGAGCCCGTTGGCGGCCAGGGTCGCGCCCGTCGTGGTGATGTCGACGACCACCTCGGCGATCCCAGCCGCCGGCGCGCCCTCGGTCGCGCCGCCCGATTCGGCGATGCGGTAATCGACGACCCCGTGGCGGGCGAAGAACGCGCGGGTCTGGGCCAGGTACTTGGTGGCGACCCGCAATCTACGGCCCGTGCGGGCGAGGTAGTCGTGCGCAACGTCCTCGACGTCGGCCATGGTGTCCACGTCGAGCCAGCTCTTCGGCGCGGCCACGACCAGGTCGGCGCGGCCGAAGCCCAGCGCCTTCAGCAGCAGCACGCGCCCGTCCAGGCCCTCCCCGCGCTCGCGCAAGAGATCTTCGCCCGTGACACCGAGGTGGACGTCCCCCGTCGAGAGCGCATCGGCGATGTCGGCGGCCGACAAAAGTCGCACCTGTGCGTCCGGAAGGCCCTTGAGGTTCGCCAGGTATCCGCGGGCGCCGCCGCTGATCGCAAGGTCAAGGCCGCAGTCGGAGAGCCAGGCTTCGACCTGCTCCTTCAAGCGCCCCTTCGACGGGACGGCGATGATCAGGGGAGCGCCCATCACACCTCGCCTCCTGCAAACGCGCGCCAGGGCCGCACCATGCAGCCCACCGCGCGCGACGA
>JAGWSE010000420.1 GCA_028869395.1 Alphaproteobacteria bacterium
CATCCAACAGCAGCCGCAACCGCGACCGCTCCCCAAACTCAGCCGCCGACGCGTCCATGAGGGCTCTCCGAATCAAGCCCCCATAGATTCATCCGAGACGTCGACCCACAATCCCCGTTAACCCGAGTTCCTGGCCGTGGCCAGGCGCCGCCTAGGGGCGGACCGCCTGCCGGCCCCGCAGCACCAGCCGCGCCACGACGTTGATCGCCAGCACGATGCCGCTGATCAGGAACGCGGCGGCGTAGGCCAGGGCGTTGGCCGAGGCGAACGGCTCGTTGATGAAGGTCCAGACCGCATAGGTCAGGTAACCGATCGGCGAGTGCGTCAGGTGGCCGTTCCACATGAAGTTGGACCAGCCGGCGGTGTAGAGCAGCGGCGCGGTCTCGCCGACCGAGATCGACAGGGCCAGCAGGATGCCGGTGAGCACCCCGGGCAGGGCCTGCGGCAGTGCAATCCTCAGGATCACCGAGCCTTCGCCCGCACCCATGGCGTAGCCCGCCTCGCGCAGCGCCATCGGCACCTCGCGCAGGGCCAGCTCGGTCGTGCGGCAGATGTAGGGCAGGCTGATCATGGCCAGCGTGATGCAGCCTGCCGCCACGGAGAAGTGCCAGCCCAGGTCGACCACCATGATCACGTAGCCGGCGTAGCCCAGCACGATCGAGGGCACGCCCACCAGGATGTCGCTCAGGAAGCGGATCACCATGGCCCAGCGCGAAAAGGGAAACTCGGCGACGTAGATCCCCGAGGCGAGCCCGAACGGCACGGCCAGCAGCAGCGCCCCCGCCGACAGCACGCCCGTGCCTTCGATGGCGTTCAACAGGCCCCCGCCGTTGCCCTGGGTGACGGTGGTGAACAGCTGCGGCTTCAGCGCGTCGGCGCCGCGCATGAAGACCACCTCCAGGATCCAGACCATCGCCACGGCCAACAGCAGGAAGGCGAGGCCGGTGAGGCCCCAGCCGAGCGCGGTGGCGAGCTGGCGCTGCAGGCGCAGAAGGGGTGGACCGCCGCCGCGCCGCGCGCCGCTGTCGCGGCTGTCGAGGAAGGCGGCGGTCATGCGAGCGATGTCCTGCGGCTACGGGTGGCGGCGGCCAGCACGATGCGTGCGGCGGCGTTCACCACGAGCGAGATGAAGGCGAGCACGAGGGCGATCTCGGCGAGCGACTGCACCGCCAGCCCCGATGGGTCGTCGAGCGCGCTGTCGAGCTGAGAGGCGATGAACGCCGCCATGGTCGAGACCGGCGAGTAGATGTTCCGGGGCAGGTAGCCCAGCGCATTGCCGCTCACCATCAGAACGGCCATGGTCTCGCCGAGGGCTCGGCCGAGCGCCAGGATGGTGGCGCCGAAGATCACCCGCCGGACGCCCGGCAGCAGCACCTTCCAGGCCGTCTCGAAGCGGGTCGCCCCAAGGGCGGCGGCCGATTCACGCAGCGCCGTGGGCTGGGCCAGGATCGCGTCGCGCACCGTGGCCGAGATCAACGGCACGATCATCAGCGACAGCACGAGCCCCGCGGTCAGCAAGCCGTAGCCACTGCCCGGATCGCCACGGAAATAGGGCAGCCAGCCGAGATGGCGCGTCATCAGCGGGAAGAGGTGATGCCCCAGGAAGGGGATCAGCACCGCATAGCCCCAGAGGCCGAAGACCACGCTCGGCACCGCGGCCAGCAGCTCCACGAAGAAGGAGACGAACGATCGCACCCGGCCGGGCACGGCCTCGGCCAGGAAGAGTGCGGAGGCGACGCCGACCGGCAGCGCGATCGCGATCGCGATCAGCGTGGTCAGCAGGGTGCCCCCGATCAGGAAGGCGATGCTGAACTGGGCCCCCGGCTGCACCATCAGCTTCCCCATCGGGACGGGGTCCGCATAGAGGTTGCCGATGTTCCAGGTGTTCCCGGTGAGGAAGCGCCAGCCGTTGAACTTGATCGCCGGCCAGGAATAGACCGCCAGGAACGCGAGCAGCACGATCAGGGCGGCCGGCAGCACGCCGGCGGCCAGGGCGAGCGCGGCCCGGAAGACGTGGGCGCCGCTGAGCGGCGATTTGCGACGGAGGCTCACGACGGGAAGGTGGGAGCCGGCCCGGCCGGGCCGGCTCCCGACAGCCGCTAGCGGATGGTCGCGATCTGGCGCTCGCTGAGCGTGCGCACAGGCGCCGGCAGGGAGACGAAGCCCACCTGCCGCAGGTATTTGGCCGAGTTGCCGCCGGCCGGGCTGATCGCCCAGTTGAAGAAGGTCTTCAGCGCGCCGGCCATTTCAGGGGACGACTGCTGCTGCTTCACGATGGCGTACTCGTAGTTGATGATCGGGTACGATTCCGGACCCGGCGCGAAGATCAGGCTGATCCGCTCGTCGGCCGGCGTCTTGGCCGCGGTGGCGGCGACGGCCGCGGAGATGGTCTTCTCGCTGGCCATCACGAACTTGCCCGACCGGTTCTGCAGCATGGCCTCGCCCAGGCCGGCCTCCTGCGTCGCCTTGCGGAAGCTGACGCCGATATAGGCGATGGAATAGGGCGTGCCCTTGCTGGCGTTGACCATGCCCGGGTTGCCGTTGGCGCCGATGCCGCCCGGCACGGCCGGCCAGTTCACCGTCGTGCCGTAGGCGATCGACTTGCCCCACGCCGGCGTCGAGAACGACAGGTACTGGGTGAAGATGAAGGTGTCGCCGCTGCCGTCGGTGCGGTGCACCGGCACGATCGCGTGGTGCGGCAGCGGGACGCCCGGGTTGATCGCCTTGATCTGCGGCGCGTCCCAGTCTCGGATCTGGCCCGAGTAGATGCCGGCCAGCACAGGGCCGCTCAGCTTCAGGTGACGGTTGTTCAGCCCCGGCAGGTTGTAGTTGATCATCTGGGCGGAGATCGCGAGCGGGATGTTCAGCATCCCCGGATCCTTCCGCATCTGCGCATCGGCCAGGTAGGCGTCGGAGGCGCCGATCTGCGCGATGCCGGAGATCGCCTGGGCGATGCCGGTGCCGCTGCCGGTGCTCTGGGTGGTGATCTGGATGGCCGGGTGCGTCTTGGCGTAGTCGACGACCCACAGGTTGAACAGCGGGTAGAGCAGCGACGAGCCGGTCTCCAGGATGCGGGCCTGCGGGGCGGCGATCGCGGCTCCGGCGAGCACGGTCGAGGCGCAGAGCGCGATGGCGGCGGCCCGCCGCGTCATGCGGGCGATGGTGGTGTGGCCCTTGGTGTCCACGATGATGCTCCGTGAGTTGGCGGGCCTCGGCCCGGCGATGCGCGCCGCTCTCCCCCATGAGACAGCGGTGATCTCGCCCGCGAACACCTATTGCGGTGGCGTGACGCCTCGGCTGCGGTTTCGTGACATGCTCGTGACGTTCGGTCCCGGCGCGAGGGGCCGCGTCGCGCGACGGGTCAGGTTTCGCGGTCGCGCCGGCTCTGCGACCAGGCCAGGACGCCCATGCCGGCGGCTCCGGCGATCAGCGAGCCCAGGATGACGCCGGCCCGCAGCTGGCCCTGGACCGACTCGCCAAGCGGGAACGCCAGCGCGCCGATGAACAGGCTGAGCGTGAACCCGACGCCCGTGATCATCGCCACGCCCAGCAGCTCGATCCAGCGGGCGCCCAGCGGCTTGCGGGCCGCCTTGAAGGTGACCAGCAGGAAGGTCGCGCCGAACACGCCGAGCGGCTTCCCGATCGCCAGCGCAGCGGCCACGCCCAAGGTGACGGGTGAGGCCAGGTCCCGCAGCCCCAGTCGCCCGAAGTCGAAGCCTGCGGCGCAGAAGGCGAACAGCGGCAGTATCCCGAAGGCGACATAGGGGTGGAGGCTGTCCATGAAGTCCTCCAGCACGCCGGGCCGGCCGGGCTTGCGCGGCTCGATGGGGATGGTCATGGCCGCCGCCACGCCGGCGACCGAGGTCGAGACCCCCGACTTCAGGGTGAAGGCCCAGACCAGCACGAAGCCCACCGCGTAGGCGAGGTAGGGCGCGCCGCGCCAGCGGGTCATCAGCCCCATCAGCGCCAGGCAGGCGGCCGCGGCCGCCAACGCGGCGATCCTGAGATCGGAGGTGAAGGCCACCCCGATCACGCCCACCGCCACCAGGTCCTCGACGATGGCCATGGTCAGCAGGAACACCCGCAGGGTCGACGGCAGGCGCGGTCCGGCGACCGCCAGGGCCGACATGGCGAAGGCGATGTCCGTGGCGATCGGGGTGGGCCAGCCTTGCGCCGCGCCGGACGGCCCGGCGTTGGCCGCCAGATAGACGAGCGCCGGAACCGCCACGGCCGCCAGGGCGGCCACGATCGGCAGGGCCAGGCGTCTTGGGCTCGCCAGCTCCCCCTTCAGGGCCTCGTACTTGATCTCCAGGCCCACCACGAAGAAGAACACGGCCATCAGGCCCTGCTGCACCCAGTCGAGCACGGACAGGGTCTCGGCGAAGCCGCCGATCTGGATCGTGAAGGGCGCCTGGAGGAAGCGGAAATAGATCCCGTCGGCCGGCGAATTGGCCATGAGGATCGCGCCCAGGGCGGCCGCGGCCAGCAGCACGCCCGCGGTGCTCTCGGTCTTCAGGAAATCCAGCGTGATGCGCTTGGCCATGGGCGCATGGGCTAGCACGGGCCTTGCACAACCGCGACCGTGCGCGGCTAAGGTTTCGCCAGCACAGAGCCACGGGAGGGACCATGAGACTGAAAGCGCCGCGGATCGCGCCGCTCTCCGACGCCGAACTCACGCCGGAGCA
>JAGWSE010000421.1 GCA_028869395.1 Alphaproteobacteria bacterium
AGCCAGGGCTCGATGATGGCCGCGGCTATGTGAGGGGCGTCGAGATCCTCGATGCGCGCCTGGGCTTGTCCCGAGGCGACAAGGTCCGCCTGCCGGGCGAGCCGCGCCCAGTCGCGCTCGCTCAGGCTGGAGATCCAGCGGCGATGGCGGGCGCGACGGCGTTGTTGGCGCTCCTCCGGCGATTGATCGAGGGGACCGTAGAGTTCGTCTCGGGATGGCATCTGGACGATGGAGCTTGCGAGCCGCGTTCGAACGAAAGCAGAACAACGTGGACCTGGCGAGTCCGATCCGCGTCACGGACCTGGTTATCCACGGCTTGCGAGGACCTCTGTCAGCTCGTCGTCTCGGCGCTGTAGCGGGCGATCAGGCCGGTGCGGATGGCGTAGCGGTAGACAGACCCGAAGAAGACCGAGGCCAGGACGAGGTAGAGGATCGCCAGCCCGGCTCCGACGGCGAGCTCGCCCCAGGGCGGCGCATGGTGGGCCACGACGGCGCGGACCCCGTCGAACACATAGGCGGGCGGGAGCCCTCGCGAGATGGCCTGCATCCAGGGGGGCAGCACGCTGACCGGATAGAAGACCCCCGCGAACGGGGAGAGCAGGGTGGGGATGGGCCAGATCAGCCACTCGGAGGCGGGGCCCAGCCGCAGCACGATCCCGGCGCCCAGGATGCCCAGGGCGACACCGGTGGCGAAGAGCACCAGCAGGAAGGGTACGAGCGCCCAGCCATAGCTCAGGAAGGAGAGGCCGAAGGCGACGGACGCCAGGACCAGCATGGCCACGAGGGCCATCAGGCTGGTGACGATGCTGGTCGCGACCAGTCCCGCCAGGTACTCCGACGTGCGGAGCGGGGTCGCGAAGATGTTCAGGAAGTTCCGCGACCAGACGTCCTCGAAGAAGGCGGTGGTGACGCCTTGCATGACGCGGCCCAGGAAGTCCCAGAGCAGCACCGCGCCCAGCAGCGCCGGGACGAAGTTGAAGCCAGAGTGGGCGACGGTGTTGAGATAGCGGCTGATGAAGCCCCAGAGCACGATGTCGATCGCCACCCAGGCGAACATCGGCACGATCCTCTGGGGGCTGCCGCGCCAGAGGTAGAACTGGCGAAGGACGATCGCGCCGACCCGGGAGGCTTTCACCGGCGGTCCTCCCGGCGACCCGCTTCCAGGCCCGCTTGTTCCCTGTCCTCGTCTGCCAGGCCCTCGTCTTCCACGCCCTCGTGGGCCACCTCCACGAAGAGCTCCTCCAGGTTCCTGGCGCCGTGGGCCTGCGGCAGGGTCCTGGGATCGCCCTGCAGCAGGATGCGCCCGCGGGACAGGAAGAGGATGCGGTCACAGACCGCCTCCACCTCGTACATGTTGTGGCTGGTCCAGAGCACGCCGTGGTCGCCGGCCCTGGCGAAGGCTTCGATGCGGGCGCGGATGTCCCGCGCGCTCGCGGGATCTATGGAGGCGGTGGGCTCGTCCAGCAGCAGCAGGCGAGGGGAATTGAGCATCGCCTTCGCGAGCGCCACCCGCGTCTGCTCGCCCGAGGAGAGCACCCCGGACTTGGTCTTGCGGAAGCGGGCGAGCTCGTAGTCCTCGAGCAGCTGGTCGATGCGCCGGGAAAGGTCCGGCACGCCATAGATCATGCCGAAGATCCTGAGGTTCTGCTCGACCGTGAGATTGCCCGGAAGCGGCGCATAGACGGCGGCGAAGTTGGTGGCCGAAAGCGCCCGGCTGCGGTTCTCGGCCAGCGGCGCGCCCTCGATGGCGATGCGCCCGGCCGTCGGCTTCAGGACGCCCAGGACCATGTTGATGATGGTGGTCTTGCCCGCGCCGTTGGGTCCCACCAGGCCCACGATCTCGCCGGGCGAGACCTGGAACGAGACGTCGTACACGGCGGGGCGGGCGCCATAGGACTTGGTGAGGCGCTCCACCAGGAGGACGGGCGCAGGCGGGGGCGGGGAGGCCATCGGCGGACCCTAGGCGGTCGCCTCCGCCGCGTCACCCGCAGGCATGGGAACACCTGCGCTCCTCAGGGAAAACGGAGGCGGGATGCGGCGGCGTTCGCAGCCGCCACGAGGCCCGGCAGGACCTCGGAGAGGCGCGCCATGCGCCGATTGAGGGTGGCGCCGAAACCTGGAAGGTCGCCGCATCCGGCGTTCGCCGCCAGGGCTCGGAGCTCCTCGAGTTCGGCCTGTCTTGCCGCGGGTTCCTCCAGGGCGAGGACGCGCACGGCGCGCGACCGATCCGCCGCAAGCCGCACGAGGCGAGGGAGGATCGCGTCCCCGGAGCTCTCCACGGCGCGCACGAGAAAGCCCGTTACGGCGTCCGCGCACCGCGCCCCGGCCTGGGGCCGGTCGCCGGCCTCCGCAAAGCCTGCCTCCAGGGCGCCGATGCCTGATTGTCCTGGGCCGCCGCGGCCGAAGTCGCCGTTCAGGCTGGCCAGCAGGGCGAGCGCCAGCAGGCGCTCCAAGTCATGCTGCTCCTGCACCTCGACAGGCCTTGTGAAGAAGCCCCGGCCATCCGAACCCAGGATGAAGCCTTCCGCGGCGAGCCGCGTCAGGGCGTCGCGCACCGGGGTCACGCTGATCCGCAGCGCCTGGGCCACGTCGGGCGGGGAGAGGCGGCGACCGGGGCGCAGCTCGCCGCGGACGGCGAGGGTGCGGATATGTTCGTAGGCCGAGGCGGACTTGCTCAGCAGGCCCGCCGTGATGACGGTGTCCATGGCCGCGATCCCGCTTGCCCGTGGTTGACAGGACTGTCTCCCATAAGTTGTATCGACGTCAAGAATTGTAGGTTTGCGTGTGCTGGCGAGACGCGCACGTGGAGCCTGCGCTCGCCGGGAGGACGCCATGTCCGAGCAGGACCGGAAGCCGCATCCGCTGGACGTCGCCGCCGGCCAGCGCATCCGGGAGCGGCGTCGAAGCCTCGGTCTCAGCCAGCAGCAGCTCGCCCGGTCCGTCGGCGTGACCTTCCAACAGATCCAGAAGTACGAGCTCGGCTCCAACCGCATGGGGGTCTCGCGGCTGGCGCAGATCGCCTTCGCCCTGTCATGTCGCGTCCAGGACCTGGTGGAAGGCCTCGATGCGGGGAACATCGGCCAGGTCGAGCCGCTCAATCGCCTGCTGTCCGAGGCGAACGCCCTGGAGCTGCTCGAGACCTACGCCGCCTTGCCCGCACGCTTCCGCGGCGCGCTCCTGCAGCATGCGAAGGCCCTGGCCGCCGCGTGCGCGCCGCCACAGGAGGCGCCGTGATGCGACGGCGCCGCCTGGAGGGCCTCGTCGCGGGCGTGAGAGCCGCCGCCTCCGCGGCCGAGCTGGCCTCGTGGATGACCGAGGCGGCGCGCGCGCTCGGTTTCGACTATGTGGCCCTTGTCCGCCATGCCGATCTGCTGGGTGCTGCTGCGCCCCAGGCGGCCCTCGACCTGGTGGCCTATCCGGACCCCTGGCGCGCGCGACTGGCGGCGCGGCGGGACCTGCGCGATGACCCGGTGCTCGCGGCCTGCCGGCGAACGGCCGCGCCCTTCCTGTGGTCGGAGCTCGCCCGGCTCGGGCCGCTGTCCACAGCGCAGAGCAAGGTGCTGGCGGAGGCCGCCGAAAGCGGCCTCGGCGAAGGCTTCACCGTGCCGGTGGCGGTTCCGGGCGCAGCGGCGGGATCCTGTTCCTACGCCCTGGCCCCGGGACGGCCCGTGCCTCGCGCCGAACTGCCCGCCGCCCACTACATCGGCTGCATCGGCTTCGAGGCCGCGCGGCGGATCCTCGCGCCCGAACCTGCGCCGCCGCCCCTGCCGCGACTCTCGAAACGCCAGCTCGAATGCCTCACCCTGGCGGCCCAGGGTAAGAGCGACTGGGATATCGCGCGGCTGCTGGGGATCGCCCGCCACACAGTCCATCAGCACATGGAGGCCGCCAAGCGGCGCTACGGCGTGGCCACCCGCGCCCAGCTCGTGGTGCGCGCCCTCTTCGCCTGCGAGATCATCTTTCCCGAGGTGCTGGCCTGATCCCCCGATTGGGGGAATGGCGCGTTTCGCGGCCCTGGGCTCTCATCGGCTCGGTGGAGGGAGGCTGCCCGTGAGCTTTCCAGAGAGTGTGCCAGACGGCGT
Source organism: Alphaproteobacteria bacterium (assembly GCA_028869395.1). GTDB lineage: Bacteria > Pseudomonadota > Alphaproteobacteria > Caulobacterales > Caulobacteraceae > Phenylobacterium. Next base: position 4,083 of record JAGWSE010000421.1, read on the forward strand.
CCAGATTGAAGGTCGCCTCCTTGACCTGCGCGGCGCCATCGAGGACGCCAGCGGGCGACTGCGCGAAGCCGGCGCCCTGCTTGAGGTGCTCGACGCGGCCGAATGCCTGGAGAGCGGCCTGCCCGGCCGCCCGGATCCGGGCCGACAGCGCGCGGTCTCGCTTCTGGCTGTGCTGCGGCGGGAGCTGGCCTGCGTGTGCGAGGGCCTCGAGCGCGCGATCCTCTCAACGCCCGACGGCCGAGCGCTTCGCAGCTGAGGGCCTGGGCGGGAGAGGCGGCCCGCGAGCGGACGCCCCCTGGCTGGTAGCCTCCAGGACGGTCTGGCCGGAGGGCCGTGCGCCGGTGACGGCGGCGTCGGCGAGGACGGGATTGCGGTCGTCGCTTCGGTAGACCGCAACAACCCGTCGTCGCGCCTGGCTGTCCGGAAAGGGCGCGGCGTCGAGGCCTTCCGGCAGGTCGTCCGCCAGGCTCTCGGGCAGGACCAGGACGCCGTCGCCGGCAGCGGCCATCCGTTTCAGCGTCTCGAGCGAGCAGTCATGGGCTTCAAGGCGCACCCGGGCTTCGCCCAGCGCCGCCAGGTCGGCGCCGAGCTCGGCGGCGTCCGCCCCGGCGCGACACAGCAGGGTCCGGCCATCCAGGTCGCGCCACGAGGGCGTCCCGGCGAGACCGGTCGCGGCCAGCCAGAGTCGCTCCCACCAGAGCGGCGATGCGGCGAGCCTTCGGTCCAGCTCGTGCGGCTCGGCCACCCAGGCGCAGTCGAGCTCATGGGCGAGCACCAGGGAGACCAGTTCGGCGCAGCCCGCCTCCCGGAGCCGGGGCCGAAGCGAGGGGCGTGAGGCCCTGAGCGCCGCCAGCCGGCGCGCGGCTTCGCCGCACGAGAATGACCAGGCGAAACCCAGCCGGAACGGCGTGCTGGCCGTGGCGGCGCGCGCCTGGGCCACCGCGGCCTCGAGGGCGCGCCCGCAGCGGGACGCCTCCTCCACGAGGATGCGGCCCGCCTCGGTGAGGCGGGCGCCCCCCGACCAGCGGTCGAACAGGATCACGCCGAGCGCCTCCTCGATGGTCCTCACGCGCCGACTGATGGTCGACTGCTCGGCGCCGAGGCGGCGCGCCGCCTTGGCGAAGGAGCCCGCCTCGGCCGCCGACACCACAGTCAAAATGTCGGCGGCGAGGAGCTTCACGGGACCGGCCGCGCCTCAGTCGCGGCGGCCGCGCCGGGGGGCGAAGCCCTCCGAGGCGACGTTCCCGGAAAACGGCGAGGGCCGGCGGAGGATTTCGCTCATTGGGATTAATGACGGTGGTGTTACACCTGGGCGTTGTACGCATGATTCTGGGGCGCCATGACAAGGTCACGGTTCCTCTCCCGCCGGGACGCTGTTCGTGACGGGCAGGCTTTCGGCGACGCGGCCCGGCGGCTGACGCGCATGGGCGACCTGACGGGCCTGTTGTCCGACGTCGTCCGCGCGCTCGGATTCCGGTGCGTCACCCTGCTTCATCACGTGGACCTGGCCCGCGCCCGAACGCCCGTGGTGGCCTATTCGGACTACCCGATGGATCATCTGTCGCGCTCGCTCGCCCGGAAGTATTTCGCCGACGATCCGGTGCTGGTGGTCAGCGAGCGGCGCAATGCGCCGTTCTTCTGGTCCGAGCTGCCCGATCTCCTGGCGCTCAGTCCCCGGCACCGGGAGATCCTGGCCTCCGCCGCGCAGAGCGGACTCGAGCAGGGGCTGACGGTGCCGGTCAACGTGCCCGGAGAGCCGCGCGGCAGCTGCTCTTTCGGGCTCGCGGCCGGCGAGCGGCCGCCGGGCTGGGCCGTCCAGGCGGTGGCCTGGGTCGGCATGTGCGCCTTCGAGGAAGCCCGCCGCATCGTGGGCCTCTCGGACGGGCGGATCCTCCGGCCGGCGCTGAGCCCCCGCCAGCTCGAGTGCCTGGTGCTCTGCGGCCAGGGCAAGAGCTATCCGGTGATCGCCCAGATCCTCGGTCTCGCGCCCGACACCATCACCGAATACATGGAAGGCGCCATGCGCCGCTACGAGGTCTCGAGCCGGCAGCAGCTCATCGCCGCCTGCCTGGCCAGCGGCCAGATCACCTACGCCGACGTGCTGCTCTGATCCCCCCGATCAGGGGGATCGCGTCGCGGCCGGCCAAGCGCCAGCCTGGGGTCCTCTGAAGGGAGGGCTTCATGGTTCTTGTCGTCACCGCCCCGGCGCGGGCGCGCTACGCCGACCTGATCGCTGACATGCACCGCCATCGCAAACAGGTCTTCGTCGACCGGTTCGGCTGGGAGCTGCCGGTCACCGAGGACGGGCTCGAGGTCGACCAGTTCGACACCGAGGCCGCCGTCTACCTGCTGGCGGTGGGGCCGGACCGGCGGCTGATCGGGTCGCTTCGCCTGCTGCCCAGCACGGGGCCGCACCTGCTGGGCGACATCTTCCCGAGGCTCTGCGACACCGGCGTCCCGCGCAGCGAGGGCGTCTGGGAGGTGAGCCGCTTCTGCACGGATCCGGCGCTGAAGGACCCGCGGCTCGCGCGAAAGCTGCTGCTCGTGGCGCTCGTGGAGTTCGCCCTGCTGCACGAGGTCTTCCGCTTCACCTGCGTCACCCACCTCCTGGGCCTGCAGCAGCTGATCGGCATCGGCTGGGACGCCCGGCCGCTCGGACCGCCGCAGGCCGATGGCGACGAGACGATCGGCGCGCTCGCCATCGACATCACGCCGGAGACCCTGCGCCTCCTGCGTCGCCAGGCGGGCTTCTCCGGACCGGTCCTCCAGTGGGAGGTGCGCGATGCGGCCTGACCTGGACCTGCAGGGGCTTTTCGCGGAAGGCTGGTGCGTGCTGGAGGACCTCGTCCCGGCCGAACTGACCGGCGCCATCGCGGGAGACCTCGCGCCGCACTTCGCGGCCACGCCCTTCTGCGAAGGCGGCTTCTACGGCGGCCTGACAAAGCGCTTCGGCGGACTCCTGAAGCGATCGCCGCTCGCCGAAAGCCTGGTGATGCATCCGCGCGTGCTCGAGGTCGCAGATGCGGTCCTGGGGCCCCACTGCGACTGCTGGCAGCTCAACCTGACCCAGGCCCTGCAGCTGCATCCGGGCCAGCCCGCCCAGCCGCCACACCGCGACGAGGACATGTGGGGCGGGCGCAAGGGCGAGATGGAGTACCTGCTCAATGTCATGTGGCCGCTCACGCCCTACACGGCCGAGAACGGCGCGACCCTGGTCTACCCCGGTAGCAGCAACGGCGGCGACGCCCGCGCAGGCCAGCGCGGTCCACGGGCGGTCGAGATGCGGCCCGGCTCGGCGCTGCTCTTCCTGGGCTCCACCCTGCACGGCGGCGGCGCCAACCGCTCCGGCCAGGTCCGGGCCGGGATCATCGTGAGCTACGCCCTGGGCTGGCTGAAGC
>JAGWSE010000422.1 GCA_028869395.1 Alphaproteobacteria bacterium
ACCCGCTCGGCCACGTACTCGAAGAGCTTCTTGAGCCTGAGCGCGGCGGTGCGATCGCGCACCTTGGCGGTCGGGCCGACCGGCACGTCCAGCAGCAGGTGGGTGGAGCCCGCCGCCACCTTCTTCGACAGGATGGAGGCGACCATCTGTTCCGGCGTGTCCACCGACAGCGGCCGTTCGACCGAGATCAGCACGTCGTCGGCAGGCGAGAGGTTCACGCGCCCACCCCAGGCGATGCAGGCGCCGCAGCTCTCGACGACCGCCCGCATCTGCGCCTCATCCAGCTCGACGCGGGCGAAGACCTCCATGGTGTCGGCGGTTCCAGCGGGCGAGGTGATGGCCCGAGACGACGTCTTGGGCATGACGAGGCCGTGTGCGGCCACGATGGGGGTCACCACGAGCGAGGTGCGGTTGCCCGGGATCCCGCCGATGCAGTGCTTGTCGACGACCATCGGGCGGCCCCACGACAGGGTCTGACCTGCAGCGACCATCCCGCGGGTAAGCGACAGCGTCTCCTCCGGGGTCATGAAGGCGGCGCAGGCGACGAGGAACGCCGCGATCTCCATGTCCGACCAGCGGTGCGCGGCAAGGTCTCGCGTGATGGCCGCAAAATCGGCGTCGGTCAGGCTGGCGCCGGCGATCTTCGCGCGCACGGCCCGAAGCGTCTCGGGTGAACGGGCCGGGGTCACCGTCACGAGATCCCCAGGCTTCACGCCCAGCCGGCGGAACGCAGGCTGCGGCAGGCCCGCCTCGCCGCGCCCGACCAGAGCAGGATCGTCGCAGATGATCGGCGAAGCCAGCAGGCTCACCCCGGGGGCGCGGACCTCGACCTTGCGCAGACCGGCCAGGCGCTCGGGCCGGAGCGCCGGGCTGTTGCGCGGCAGCAGCACGACGTTCTCGCGAAAGGTGTTCAGCGCGACGGGCTTGGCGGCTAGGGCCGCAGCGGCTCCCGCGTCGGCGGGATTGGTCGGGCCGGCGGTCGGAGATGAGGAGGGTGCGTCCACGGCGACATCCTCGCCTGGCGCACGCCCCGCGCACTGACCGAGATCAAAGCTTCCCGTGCGCCGGGCCGGTCACCCTGGCCCGCCCGCCGTGACGCCCGCAGGGCGCCCCTTGCTTGCGCCGCCGTTTTCCGCGCCCGAACGGCCGGCCCCGGACCCGTCCGAGGCTGGGGCTGCGCGACCTGCGTTCGCGGTGCCATTGTCGCGGCTGTCGGTGCCGGCGACACCCCAGGTCTCCGGGTTCGGATGCGCCAACGCGCCGTGTTGCTGCCGCCCCGCGGGCCCCGGTCCGAAGGTCAGGCTGCGTCGGATCCCCGCGACCTGGCGGCTGGAGACCGAAGGCGCGGAATTCCCCCACGCGTTGCGGATATAGGTCGCCACCGCCGCGACCTGCGCATCGTTCAGCTTCCAGGCGTAGGACGGCATGGAAAGCGGCGTCGGCGCGGCCGTCGTGGGCGTCGTCCGCACCCCGCCCAGGATGAAGTGCACGCTCGTCGTCGGATCGGACTGTTGCAGGTTGGCGTCACCGGCCAGCGGCGGGAAGTAGCGGGGCACGCCCTCGCCGTTCATCTGGTGGCAGGCCGAGCAGGTATCGATGAAGATCGCCTGGCCTTGGCGCATCACCTTGGAATCGGGCGCGCTCACCTTCGCCGCGGGCGAGGCCGGCCGGTCGGTTAGGTAGGTGGCGATGGCGTCCAGGTCGGCCTCGGTCAGCTGCGACGTGGAATCGGCGACCACCAGACCCATTTCACCGGTCGCCTGCGAATGGGCGTTTCGACCGGTCTTCAGGAACTCGACGAGATCCGCCCGGCTCCATCCGCCGAGGCCGGTGCGCCGGTTGGGCGTCAGATCAGGCGCGAACCATTGCGCGAAGCTGCCGCCCCGGAACGCGTCGTCGTGTTTCGGCGCGCCCAGGAAGTTCTTGGGCGTGTGACAGGCCTGGCAGTGACCCAGGGCCTCGACGAGGTAGGCGCCGCGGTTCCATGCCGCCGACTTCTGCGGGTCGGGCTTGAACGGACCCTGCCGCAGGAAGAGCCAGTTCCAGACGGCCACAAAGGCGCGGATGTTGAACGGAAACGGCAGCTTGTCGCGCTTCAGGTCGTTGTGCACGGGCGTGAGCGTCTTCAGGTAGGCGAAGATCGCATCCGAATCCGAGCGGCTGATCAGGGTGTAGTAGTTGTAGGGCATGGCCGGGTAGAGGTGCTTGCCCTCGTCATCGAGCCCTTCGTGAAGGGACCGGTAGAGTTCGTCGGCCGTCCAGTCCTTGATGCCCGTCTCGTCTGGCGTGATGTTGGCCGACAGGATCGTGCCGAACGGCGTCTTCACCGGAAGTCCGCCGGCGAACGGCGCGCCGCCCGGCTTGGTGTGGCAGGCGGCGCAGTCGGCCGCTGCGGTCAGGTACTTACCGCGGGCGACAAGGCCGGGATCACTCGGCGCCGGCTGGCCCTGACTCCTCGCCAGTCCGGGATGGAACGCCGCCGCCAAGGCGAGCGCGCCCGCGATGGCGAGGCCCCCGACGCCCGCCGTGAGGCCCGCGTGGACTCCCGGGGCCTTCATGCGTGCACCAGGAAACCGGGGGACTTCAGGTACTGGTTCTTGATGGCGTCAGCGGAGAAGTAGGCGAGCGCGGCGACCGTGCCCGTCGGATTGTAGCCGGGGTTCTGTGGAAAGGCGGTCGAGCCCATCACGAAGAGGTTGTGGGCGTCCCAGCTCTGCAGATAGCGGTTGATCGCGCTGGACTTCGGATCCTTGCCCATGATCGCGCCGCCGGTGTTGTGGGTGGTCTGATACGGCACCACGTCCCAGCTGCCCTTGCGGTAGTTCACCTTGATCTCGCGCGGATTCATCGCCCGGGCGATTTCGGCCGCCCGGTCGGTGATGTAGTCGCTCATCCGGTGCTCGTTGTCGGTGAAGTCGAAGGTCATCCGCAGCAGCGGCCGGCCGTAGACATCGCGGTAGGTGGGGTCGAGGTCGAGGTAGTTGCCGCGGTGGCTCATGACCGCGCCGTGGGTCGCGATCGACATGGATTTCAGGTAGTTGGCCGCCACCGCCTTCTTCCAGGCGGAGCCCCACTTGGGCGTCCCCTCCGGGGTGGGGTGCGTCTCGATGGGCCGCGCGCCGGTCTGGATGTTGCCGATGTAACCGCCGCCGATGAAGCCCAGACCGGAGTGGTCGAAGTTGTCGCCGTTGTACTTGTCGACCACCATCCCGTGGGCGCCGGCGCCGATGAACGGGTTCAGCACCTTGTCGTCGAAGAAGACGTTCACGGACGACGTGATCTGATAGGCGTAGTTCTTGCCGATCACCCCCTGCCCCGACTGCGGGTCATACGGCTGGCCGATTCCGGAGAGCAGCAGCAGGCGCACGTTGTGCAGGATGTAGGCCGCGAGAATCACCATCTCGGCCGGCTGCTCGAACTCCTGGCCGGAGGCGTCGACGTAGGTGGCGCTGACCACGCGCTTGGCCGCCGCGTCGTAGTTCAGCTTGATGACCTCGGACTCGGTCCTGAGCGTGAAGTTGGGCTTCTTCATCAGCACCGGCAGGATGGTGGTCTGGGCGCTGGCCTTGGAGTAGTTGCCGCAGCCGAACTTCTCGCAGAAGCCGCAGTAGGTGCAGGGCCCGAGCTGGACCCCCAGCGGGTTCACGTAGGGCCGCGACATGTTGGCCGCCGGCTGCGGGAAGGGCGAATGGCCGAGCGACCTGGCGGCTTCGGCGAACAGCGTCGGCGGATAGCTCATCGCCAGCGGCGGATTGGGGTACTCCCGCCGTCGCGGGCCCTCGAAAGGATTTCCGCCAGGCTGGATAGCACCTTGAAGATTGCCTGCCTTGCCGCTGATTCCACAGAGATATTCGAACTTGTCGTAGTGTGGCTCCAGCTCATCGTAGGTGACGCCCCAGTCCTGGATCGTCATGTCGGGCGGGATCGCCTTCGCGCCATAGCGCGACTGGTTGTGGCTGCGGGCCAGAAAGTCCGACGGCAGGAACCGCCAGGTCTGGCCGTTCCAGTGCACGCCCGCGCCGCCCACGTTGATGCCGGGCAGGAACGAGCCCAGGCGGCGCATCGGCAGCGCCGTCTCGCTCACGTTGTTGCGGACCGTCAGGGTCTCATGGGCGAGCGGCTCGAACAGCTCGTGGCGCCAGTAGTAGCGCAGTTCGTCCTGGTCGAAGGTCGGCGGGAAATCGATCGGCGTGTCGCGCCAGGCTCCGCGCTCCAGAGCCAGGACGTTCAGCCCCGCATCGGTCAGCTCCTGGCCCAGGATGGCCCCGGTCCAGCCGAAGCCAACGATGAGCACGTCCACGGGTGGCAGGCGGGTCGCCATCGCGGTCCTCCCTTCCTCAGCTTCTGGACCAGGCCGGCCGGCCCATCAGCCCCACCGGCGGCAGGGGATAGGGCTTGCCGTACTGGGTGACGAAGGGTCGATTGTCGTACCGGGCGCCGGGGAAGCCGATCAGCTTCCAGCCCACCATGTCCCGGTTGCCGCCATAGATCGGGTCCGACCAGAACCCTTCCATGGTGTTCTGCAGCAGCATGTCGAAGAAGGTCTTGGTCTCCACGCCGGAGAGCTGCACCTGCCCCTTCTCCAACCGGTGCAGGAAGTCGTCCTGATCGGCGGGGCCGAGCTTGGCGAAGGTCGCCGCCTTGCCCTCACGGCCGACCAGGTCGTCGATGCTCTTCAGGGCGGCGCGGTAGACGGCCGCGGGCGTCAGGCGCGTCTGATAGCCCTGGGTCTTCTCGCCTGAGCCCCAGGGGCCCTGCATGTACCAGCGCGCGCCACGGCCGAACTCGCCGATGAGTTGACGGTCGATGAAGATCGGCACGCCGGCTTCGACCGCGCCCGGGCCGAGCTCATCACGCGGGATCAGGCGCGCGACGACCGCCTCGATGCAGGCCGCTTCCGCCGGGTTGAAGAACTTGTAGCCGCCGCCCTGGACCGGCGTGGGCGCGTCGGCCTCGCCTTCGCGCCACGGCATGTCGCCGCGGATGACCTGGGCGCTCGCCGCGCCTGCCAACGGCAGGCCCGCCGCCGCCGCCAGAAGCCGCCTGCGACTGAGCTTGCGCTTGGCCATGCGGCCCTCCCGTATTCCCTACGGGAGGAATTTCCATCGCAGCGCGATAGTTCCCGTCAGGCCTCAAAGAGCAGAGCGCTCGACGGCCTCACCAAGTTCCAACATTGGGCATCGAGGTCCAGGGCTCGGCGGCCGGCTTGGCCTCACCGCGCTGGAGAAGCTCGATAGAAATGTTGTCGGGCGAGCGGACGAACGCCATGCGGCCGTCGCGTGGCGGCCGGTTGATCGTGACACCCCCGTCCATCAGCCGCTGGCAGGTGGCGTAGATGTCGTCCACCGCATAGGCGAGGTGACCGAAATTCCGCCCCCCGCCGTACGCTTCAGGGTCCCAGTTGTAGGTGAGCTCCACCAGCGGCGCCCGCTTGGCCCTGGCGTCCTCGACGTCATCGGGCGCGCACAGGAAGACAAGCGTGAAGCGACCGCTGGGATTTTCCGTCCGGCTCACCTCCGCCAGGCCCAGCTTGTTGCAGTAGAAGTCGAGCGAGGCGTCGAGGTCCGTGACGCGGACCATGGTGTGGAGGTATCTCACCCAATTCCTCTTACGCTGTAAGTTATGCGACACGGGGTCATGTCGACCCCAGCGGCGCAACGTGCTCGGAATGCGGCCGCGCCGTGGCGAATATAGTCGGCTTGGCGCCAATTGTGTCGCGGATTTCATTTGCGCTCGCATAACGGTGGCATCAGAAGCTGGGAGTTGGTCGGGCCGCCGGCGTCGCGTTCCTCCCCCTCTGCGACGCGCAAATCCCGGGGATAGCGTTCGATGCGATTGAAATCGCAGTACCTCTTCGTGCTCGTCGTGGCCGTTCTGGTGGTCGGCTATTTCGCTGTGCGCACGCTGGCGGGCGGCGGTCATGCGCCGAGCGCAGCCGAAGCCAAGCCTACGGGTCCCCAGCCCCTGGCGAGCGTTCAGGTCCGGCTGATCCCCGAGCAGGTGCGGGAATACGACGTGGTGCTGCGCGGCCGCACCCAGGCGACGCGCTCGGTGCTCGTCAAGTCGGAGACAGCGGGCCTGGTCGCCCAGACTCCGGTCCTGCAGGGCACGGTGGTGCGGCAGGGCCAGGTGCTCTGCCGCCTGTCCGTGGACGCGCGCCAGGCGGCGCTAGACCAGGCGCGGGCGAACTTCAGGTCCGCCCAGCTGCAACAGCAGGCCAATGTCGAACTCGCCCGGCGGAATTTCCGTTCGGCGACCCAGGTCGCCCAGGGCCAGGCCAACCTCGACGCGGCCCAGGCGGCGGTGCGCGCCGCCGAAATCGCCCTGCGACAGGTGGACATCCGCGCCCCCTTCGCCGGCGTGTTCGATCACCGCGACGCCGAGATCGGGACCTATCTCTCGCCCGGCCAGTCCTGCGGGACGATGATCGAGCTCGATCCGCTGCTCATC
>JAGWSE010000423.1 GCA_028869395.1 Alphaproteobacteria bacterium
GCCGGGCGCTGGCGGGCATCTACGCCCGGTTGGCGGAGACCCAGCTTCGCCTGACAGGCCATCCGCCGGCCCGGCCGCCCGCAGGCCCCGCCGACGCCTACGCCGACCCGCAGGAGCTCAAGGCCGAGCTGCAGGTGGTGCTCGACTCGCTCCTCGAGATGCATGGGCAGGCGTTCGCCCACGGGCCGCTGCCCGACCTGATCCGCGCCGTCGACGTGTTCGGCTTCCACCTGGCGACCCTGGACATGCGCCAGAACTCGGCCGTGCATGCGCGCGTGGTCGCCGAGCTTCTGAAGGCGGCCGACGTCTGCCCGGATTACGAAGCCCTCGACGAGGCGGCGCGCTGCGCCCTGCTGCAGAAGGAGCTTTCGCACAACCGCCTGCTGCGCTCGCCCTTCGTGGCGTATTCGGAAGAGACCGAGCGGGAGTACGCCGTGCTCGCCGCGGCCGCCGAGGTGAAGCGGCTCTACGGACCGGAGACCATCCGGCGCTACATCATCTCCAACACCCAGTCGGTGTCAGACCTGCTGGAGGTCTATCTTCTGCTCAAGGAGGTGGGCCTCTTCACGCCCGGCGCGCCGCCGCGGGCGGACATCTTCTCCGAACCCCTGTTCGAGACCATCGAGGACCTGCGCGCCGCGCCCAAGACCATGGCGCGCTACCTGGAAACGCCGCTCGTCCGCGATCTCCTGGCCCCGGTCGGCCTGCAGGAGGTGATGATCGGCTATTCCGACTCCAACAAGGACGGAAGCTACCTCACCTCGAGCTGGGAGCTGCACAAGGCGTCCCGGGCGGTGAACGCCATCGTGCAGGGGCAGGGCCTGCGTCTTCAGCTGTTCCACGGCCGCGGGGGCGCCGTGGGCCGGGGCGGCGGCTCGTCGTTCGAGGCGCTGCTGGCGCAGCCGCAGGGGACGGTCGGCGGCCGGATCCGCATCACCGAGCAGGGCGAGGTGGTGGCCAACAAGTACGCCAATCCGGAGATCGCGCGGCAGAGCCTTGAGACCCTGACCGCCGGCGTGGTGCTCGCCTCGCTTCATCGTCGCGCGGACGGCGAGGTCGCTCCGCCGCACGGCAAGGCCATGGACGCGCTTTCACGCGCCGCGATGGCCGCCTACCGGGCGCTGGTCTACGAGACGCCCAAGTTCGTGGACTACTTCTACGACGCCACGCCGATCAGCGAGATCGCCGACCTGAATATCGGCAGCCGCCCCGCGGCGCGCTCGGCCAAGCGCAGCGTCCAGACGCTTCGGGCGATTCCGTGGGTGTTCTCATGGTCGCAGTCCCGGGCGATGGTTCCGGGCTGGTACGGTTTCGGCTCCGCTGTGAAGGACTCGGGCGTCTCCATCGCCGCGCTCAGGGAGATGCACGAGGCCTGGCCCTTTTTCGCCACCACGCTCGCCAACATGGAGATGGTCCTGGCCAAGGCGGACCTTGGCATCGCCGGCCGCTATGCGGGCCTCGTGCAGGACGAGGCGCTCGCCCACACCGTGTTCACCCAGATCCGCGCCGAATGGGATCGCACCATGGAGGCGCTCCTGCAGATCACGGGTCAGAGCCAGCTCCTCGACGACAACCCCGACCTGGCAGCCATGATCCGCGCCCGGCTGCCCTACATCGATCCGTTGAACCACCTGCAGATCGAGCTGCTGCGGCGCCTGCGCACCGGCCACGGCGACGAGGCGGAGGTGCTCGAGGGCATCCACCTCACCATCAACGGCATCGCGGCCGGGCTAAGGAACACCGGTTAGGCCGCCGGACCCAGGGCGGCTTCGGTGGCCTCCAGTTCGTCCTGTATCCAGTCATGGCCGCGGCTCACCAGCACGCCTTCGATGGCCGAGACGTGACCGCGCAGCCGTTCGCGGATCTCCGGATCGACATCGCTGCGCCCGGCCATCCACTTGGTGATCAGCAGGAGCCCGAAGGCGCTGTGCAGGGCGAGCCGCTCCAGGTCGTGGTCGGAAAGCTTCATGGTCGCCTCCTTCGCGAGATCAGCAAACCACCGATATGCGGCGGACGCGAGTCCCCTCACGCTCGCGCCGCAGAGCCCGGCGCGCTAAACGGGACCCGATGAGCGAGAACCTGTACGAGCTGCTGGCCGGCGGCTTTCCTGAAGACCGCACGAGGCCATGCTTCCTGCTGAGCGAGGGAACCGCGATCAGCTACGGCGCTCTGGAAAAGGGCGCAGCTCTCGCGGCGGGACGCCTGACGGCTCTGGGGGTCGAGCCCGGCGACCGCGTCGCGCTGCAGGCGGACAAGAGCCCCGAGGCCGTCATGGTCTATCTTGGCGCGCTGAAGGCAGGGGCGGTCTATCTGCCATTGAATTCCGCCTACACGCCGGCCGAGATCGATTACTTCCGCCAGGACGCCGAGCCGAAAGCCTTCGTCACCGATCCGCCCGCCTTCATGGCGGAGGCGCGATCGGCCAAGCCGCTGCAAGCCGTGGTTCCGCGCGCGGGCTCGGATCTCGCCTCGATCATCTACACCTCCGGCACCACCGGCCGGAGCAAGGGGGCGATGCTGAGCCATGGCGCGCTCGCGGCCAATGCGCAGGCGCTGCACGAGGCCTGGGGCTTCTCGCCTGAAGACGTCCTGCTGCATGCGCTGCCGATCTTCCACGTCCACGGACTCTTCGTGGCCATGCACTGCGCCTTCCTGTCCGGCTGCCCCATGGTCTGGCTGCCGAAGTTCTCGGAGGCCGAGGTGCTGGCCGGGTTGCGCCGTGCGACGGTGATGATGGGCGTGCCGACCTTCTACACGCGCCTTCTCGCCAGCCCCGACTTCAGCCGCGAGACCGCGGCGCACATGCGCCTCTTCATTTCGGGCTCCGCGCCGCTGCTGCCGTCGACGTTCGAGGCGTTCCAGGAGCGCGCCGGTATGCGAATCCTGGAGCGATATGGAATGAGCGAGGCGGTGATCATCACCACCAATCCGCTGCACGGCGAACGGATTCCCGGCTCGGTCGGCTATCCCCTCCCGGGCGTGGAGCTACGGATCGCGGGGGACGAGGAGACCGGCGTCATCCAGATCCGAGGGCCGAGTCTGTTCTCCGGCTACTGGCGCAACCCTGAGAAGACCGCCGAGGAGTTCACCGCCGACGGCTGGTTCATCACCGGCGACGTGGGCCGTCGTGACCCGGACGGTCGCGTCTGGATCTCGGGTCGCGCGAAGGACCTCATCATTTCCGGCGGCTACAACGTCTATCCCAAGGAGGTCGAGCTCGTCGTCGACGAACTGCCCGGCGTCGTCGAAAGCGCGGTGATCGGCGTGCCGCATCCGGATTTCGGCGAGGGCGTGGTCGCGGTGGTGATCGGAACGGGTGAGGAGGCCGCCATCATCGGCGAGGCGCGACGCAAGCTCGCGGCCTACAAGGCGCCCAAACGGGTGGTGTTCGTCGCCGAGTTGCCCCGCAACGCGATGGGCAAGGTCCAGAAGAACCAGCTTCGCGAGCGCTACGCCGCCCTGTTCGAGACCAGGCTCGCGGGTCGGTAGTCGCAGATCTTCGCCATCGACTCCGGCTGCAGCAGGATCGCGACGCCGGAGCGGAGCTCGATCATTCCGGCGCGCCTGAGTTGCTGCAAGGTGCGGTTCACGTGCACGATCGACAGGCCCAGCGCATCGGCC
>JAGWSE010000036.1 GCA_028869395.1 Alphaproteobacteria bacterium
CCTCCGGCGGGGTCGGCGCGAAGCCCGTCAGGAATGGCGAGGCGTTCACGGCGTTGGCCGCCATTTCGCTCGTCCAGCCCTCCGGAATGGTGATGAAGTGACGGACCACCCGGCCGGCGCGAATGTCGGAGAGGATGCCGGCCATGCTCTCGCCGCTGGGGATCAGGTATTCGCCCGCCTTCAGGCCCCGGCCGCCTGTCAACTTCGCCATGGCCAGGAACACCGCTTCGGTGCGGATGACCTGCGCGTGCTTCAAGGTCCGGGCGATGCCGCGCACGCCCGCGCCGTGGTCAAGGACGACGTCCGTGGATGCGCCCTGAGCGGCGCGGGGCCCGGGGCCTGCGTAGACGAACAGGAATCCCGCGAGCGCCAGGAGCACGAGCAGGAGAACGCCACCGCCGATCGCCCCTCGCAGCGTCAGAGGGGAGCGGGTCGAATGCGACCGGCGGGGGCCTCGGCTCACGAGACCTTCTTGAAGACGACGGAGGCGTTCGTGCCACCGAAGCCGAAGGAGTTCGACATGGCGACGTCGATCTTCATCGGCTTGGCCTTGTTGGGCGCCAGGTCGATCGGGGTCTCGACGGAGGGATTCTCCAGGTTGATCGTCGGCGGGGCGACCTGGTCGCGGATGGCCAGGCAGGTGAACGCCGCCTCGATGGCGCCCGCCGCGCCCAGCAGGTGACCCGTGGCCGACTTGGTCGAGCTCATCGTCACCTTGGACGCCGCGTTACCGAGCAGGCGCTCGACCGCGCCCAGTTCGATCTCGTCGCCAAGCGGCGTCGAGGTGCCGTGGGCGTTGATGTAGTCCACGTCTGCCGGCGTGATCCCGGCGTCCTTGATGGCCGCCTTCATCGCCCGGAACCCGCCGTCGCCATCGTCGGCCGGCGCGGTGATGTGGTAGGCGTCGCCGGCGAGGCCATAGCCCGCGACCTCGGCGTAGATCTTCGCGCCCCGCGCCCTGGCGTGCTCGTATTCCTCGAGCACCAGGACGCCCGCGCCCTCGCCCATGACGAACCCGTCCCGGTCCTTGTCGTAGGGGCGGCTCGCCTTCTCCGGCTCGTCGTTGAAGCCCGTCGACATGGCGCGGCAGGCGATGAAGCCGGCGATCCCGACCGGGCAGATGGAGGCCTCCGCCCCGCCGGCGACCATCACGTCGGCGTCACCGTACTTGATCAGCCGGGCGGCGTCGCCGATGGCGTGCGCGCCGGTGGCGCAAGCCGTCACCACCGCGTGGTTCGGGCCCTTGAAGCCGTGGCGGATCGAGACCTGGCCGCTGGCCAGGTTGATCAGCGCCGAAGGGATGAAGAACGGGCTCACCCGGCGGGGCCCCTTCTCGTGCATCTCCAACACCGTCTTCTCGATGACCTGCAGGCCGCCGATGCCGGAGCCGATCATCACGCCGGTGCGCTCGCGGCTCTCCTCGTCCTCGGGCGTCCAGCCCGAGTCCTTCACCGCCTCGTCGGCGGCGGCGATGGCGTAGAGGATGAAGTCGTCGACGCGCCGGCGATCCTTCGACGAGAGCGTGCTCTCCGGGTCGTAGGAGCCCGGCAGATCCGGGCCGCCGCCGCCGCGTCCGTCGACGCTCGGCACTTCGCCGGCCACCTTGCAGGCGTAGTCGGTCGTATCGAAGGTGGTGATCCGCCCGAGGCCGGACTTGCCGGCCAGGATCTGCGCCCAGCTGTGCTCGGTCCCCTGCCCCAGCGGGGTGATCAGCCCAATTCCGGTGACGACGACTCGACGCATGACGGTCCTCAAATAAAGACCGCCGCGGCTGGGTTCACCCCGAGCGACGCGGCGGCCTGAATTGCTCGGCGAATCAGCCCCTTAGGAGCCGAGACGCTCCTGGATGAACTTCACCGCGTCGCCCACGGTCTGGATGTGCTCGGCCGCATCGTCCGGGATCTCGATGTCGAACTCTTCTTCGAAAGCCATGACCAGCTCGACGTTGTCGAGGCTGTCGGCGCCCAGATCG
>JAGWSE010000424.1 GCA_028869395.1 Alphaproteobacteria bacterium
CAAGATGGCGATCGACTGGAAGGTCGCCTTCCCCCTGCACCCCGAATACCGGACCCTGCCGATGGTCTGGTACGTGCCGCCGCTGTCGCCCATCCAATCGGCGGCCTCGGCCGGCGCGCTGGAGATGGACGGCGAGATGCCGGACGTCCGCAGCCTGCGGATCCCGGTGCAGTACCTCGCCAATCTGCTGACCGCCGGCGCCGAGCCGCCGGTCGTCCAGGCGCTGGAGCGCATGCTCGCCATGCGCGGCTACATGCGCGCCAAGACCGTCGACGGGCGCATCGACCACCGCATCGCCGAGACGGTGGGCCTCTCCGCCGCCCAGGTGGAGGAGATGTACCGGATCATGGCGATCGCCAATTACGAGGACCGCTTCGTCATCCCGACGACCCACCGCGAGACGGTGGAGGACGCCTACGACCTGAAGGGCTCCTGCGGCTTCACCTTCGGCAACGGCTGCTCCGGCGGGACCACCGAACTCGGCCTCTTCGGACCCAAGAAGCGCGCGCGCGCCAAGCCCGTGATGGAGGTCGAATGATGTCCCTGGCCTATCGCGCGCTGGCGCTGCTGCTCACCTATCCGACGCCCGGGATGCAGGCGGCGATGCCGGAGGTCGCCGAGGCGCTCGACGCCGAGACGAAGATCCCGGGCCCGATCCGCCGCGCCCTCCACAGGCTCTGCGGCGAACTCGTCGAGGCAGACCTCTACGAGGCGCAGGAGCGCTACGTCTGGCTCTTCGACCGCACCCGCTCCCTGTCCCTCAACCTCTATGAGCACGTGCATGGCGAGAGCCGCGACCGCGGCCAGGCCATGGTGGCCCTGCTCGAGCTCTACCGCGCGAAGGGGCTGGAGCTCTCGGCCAACGAGCTGCCCGACCACCTGCCGGTTTTCCTGGAGTTCCTCTCCACCCTGCCGGAGGGGGAGGCCGCCTCGCTGCTCGGCGAGGCGTCCCACGTGCTCACAGCCCTAGGCGAGCGGCTCCGCAAGCGCGACAGCGGCTATCGGGCCGTGTTCGGCGCGCTGGCGGCGCTCGCCGCCGATCCCGCCGACGCCGAGGCGCTCGCCGCCCTGATGAACGAGCCGGACGACAACCCCGACGACTTCGAGGCCATGGACAGGCTGTGGGCCGAGACCGCCGTGTCCTTCGGTCCCTCCGACGTCGGATGCCCCAAGGCCGAGGCGCTGGTGACGGCCATGAACGAGGGCCCGGCGTCGCCCCGCCGCAGGCCCGCAGCGCAGGGAGCCGCCTGATGGACCTCAACCAGATCCTGTTCGGCGTCTATCCGTACATCGCCCTTTCGGTGCTCGCGATCGGCTCGGTCATCCGCTTCGACCGCGAGCCCTACACCTGGCGCTCCGGCTCCTCCCAGCTCCTGCGGCGAAAGCAGCTGGTGGCGGGCTCGACCATGTTCCACGTGGGGGTCCTGGCCATCTTCGGCGGCCACTTCGTGGGCCTGCTGACTCCAGTCTGGGTGTGGGACACGCTCCACGTGGCCCATTCGGCCAAGCAGATGCTGGCCATGGTGGCGGGCGGTCTGGCGGGCCTGCTGGCGCTGGCCGGCGGCGCGCTCCTGCTGCACCGGCGGCTGTTCGACCCGCGCATCCGAAGGAATTCGAGCTTCGGCGACACCGCGATCCTGATCATCCTGATGATCCAGCTCGTGCTCGGCCTGTCGACGATCCCGGTCTCGTTCCAGCACCGCGACGGCAGCGAGATGCTGAAGTTCATGAACTGGGCGCAGGGTGTCTTCACCTTCCGCCCGCACGTGGCCGATTACGTCGCCGACACCCAGTTCGTCTTCAAGGCGCACCTGGCGCTGGGCATGACCATCCTGCTGGTCTTCCCCTTCACCCGCCTGGTCCACATGCTCTCCGCGCCGGTCTGGTACCTGAACCGGCGCGGCTGGCAGCTGGTGCGCACCAGGCGCGTCCTGCCCCGCAAGCCAGAGCGCCTCGCCCCCGTCTACGCCGCCCCGGCGAAAGCTGCGGCCGAACAGCGGCTGGAGGCCGCCGAGTAGCATGCGCACCATCGTCGTCGACGGGGTCGAGATCCCCGAGGCCCTCATCGCCCAGGAAGCCCAGAACCATCCCGAGGCGTCCGGAAGCGCGGCGTGGGCTGCGGCGGGCCATGCCCTGGCGCTCCGCGCCCTGCTGCTGCAGCGGGCCCGCGACCTGGGCCTGCGCGCCGAGCCCGAATCCGACGCCGCCGGGCGCGAGGAGACGGAGGAGGAGGCGCTGATCCGGGCCCTGCTGGACGAGCAACTCGAGGTCGCCGCGCCCACCGAGGCCGAGTGCCGCCGCGTCTATGAGGCGGAGCGGCACCGGTTCCGGACGCCGGCGCTCTCGGAGGCGTCGCACATCCTGATCGAGGCCCGCAGCGGCGACGAGGGCGCCCTGGCGGCGGCGCGGCTGCGCGCGGCCGAGCTGATCTGGCGACTGGCCGACGGCGAGGCGAGCTTCGCCGACCTGGCCGCGGAACACTCCGATTGTCCGTCCTCGGCGGTGGGCGGCTCGCTGGGCCAGCTGCAGGCTGGTGACCTGGTCCCGGAGATCGAGGACGTCCTGGCGGCGCTCGAGCCGGGCGAGGTCTGCGCCGAACCGGTGCTTTCGCGCTTCGGCTGGCATGTGCTGAAGCTGGAGCGGCGCACCCCCGGCCGCCAGCTGCCGTTCGAGATCGTTGAGGAGCGTATCCGCCTGCATCTCGAAAGCCGCGCCTGGACCGCGGCAGCAGCGCGATATGCGGCCGACCTCGCGGCCGAGGCGCGGGCCAAGGGCGTGGCCCTGTCGCTGACGGCCGACGGCGGCGTCGGACCGGGCTCGATCGCTCTCGGCGACTTCCTGGGCGACGGCCGCGCCGCCGCGCGCCTGGAACCGTGGCTGGCGGCCACCGACCCCGACCTCGCCGCGCGCCTTTCCCGCGCGGCCCAGGCGGCCGGCGAGAGCGTCGCCGATTTCGTGGCGCACGCCGTCGCCGAGTTCGCGGACGAGGCCGACGACGAACGCTGGACCAACCTGGTCTCGACGGCGCGCGACGCGCCCGATCCGGCGCTGGCCTGCCTGGCCAGCCTGCTGCGCTCGAAGATCGAGCCCGCCCGCCGCGCCTTCACCGTGATCCGGCGGGGCTGAGATGCGGACGCGGACAGCCATCGCGGCGGGAATCGTGGCTCTGGGCGCCGGCGCGCCGGCCGCGGCCATGGCCGCTCCCGCCGACGGCCAGTGGATCCTCGACGCGCGGCTGCGCTCCGAAAGCGTCAGTCAGGACGGACTTCCCAAGGACGCCGAGGCGCTGACCCTTCGCACGCGCCTGGGCTACGAGACCCCCGCCTGGAAGGGCCTCCGCGCGCTCGTGGAGGGCGAGGACGTCGCCGCCCTGGTCGGCGACTACAACAGCACCCTGAACGGCAAGACCGCCTATCCGGTGGTCCCCGATCCCCGCACCGACCAGCTGAACCGGGCCCAGGTCTCCTGGACCGGATCGGACGCTTCGGTTGTGGTCGGCCGCCAGCGGATCATCCTCGGAAACGCCCGCTTCATCGGCAACGTTGGTTTCCGCCAGACAGAGCAGACCTTCGACGCCGCCCTGGCGCAGCTCCGGCCGCTGGCGGGCGTCACCGTCACCTACGGTTACATCGGCCGCGTGCACCGGGTCTTCACCGACCGCAGCCCGCAGGGTCAGTGGCGCAGCGATTCCCATATCCTGCAGGCCGAGGCCCGCGTGCCTGGAGGGACCCTCACCGGCTACGCCTATCTCCTCGCCTTCGCGAACGCGGCCGCCCAGTCCACCGAGACCTGGGGCGTCCGCTACGCCGGGGCCCACAGGCTCACCTCGGCGCTCTCGGCCACCATCGAGGCCGAGGCCGCGCGCCAGACCGACTACCGCAACAACCCCGCGCGCCTCGACCTCGGCTACTTCGACCTGGGCCTCGGGCTGAAGTCGACGACCGCCTGGGGCGCGCTCGCCGTCGAGCAGCTGGGCGGCGACGGCCGCCACGCTTTCCAGACGCCACTCGCCACCCTGCACGCCTTCCAGGGCTGGGCGGACGTCTTTCTGGTCACCCCACCATACGGGGTTCGCGACGTGAGCCTCAGCGCCGGGACCACGGCGCCGATCAGCCTGGCCGGTCTGTCGGTGAAGTTGCTCGCGGCCGGCCACGACTTCACCGACGACCGCGGCGGCCGGCGCTACGGCCGCGAGCTGGACGCCTCCGCCGAGGCGCCGATCAGCCCGCACCTCGGGGCCGAGCTCGCCCTCGCCCGCTTCGACGGAACGAGCGCCGGCTTTCCCGACCGAACCAAAGTCTGGGCGACGCTCGACCTGAAATACTGACGCAGGAAGGAGAGGTCCGATGACCGCGACCCTCGCCACAATCTCGGAGGTCCCGCCGGCGCTCATCCGCCGGCCGCTGGAGTGGTTCGCGTCCGAGCACTACCGCCACCGGCAGTTCTGCGCGCTGATGCACGAGCTGGCCCACGCCGACACCTTCGACGCGGCGACGGTGGCCGGGGTGGTTGACTTCCTGCGCGAGGAGTTGGGCCGTCACCTGAAGGACGAGGAGGAAGACCTCTTTCCGCTGCTGCGCCGCCGCGCGCGTGCCGAGGACGACGTGGACCAGGTGCTGGGCCGGCTCGCCTCGGAGCACAAGGGCGACCTGGCGCACGGGCAGGCCCTGCGCACCCACCTGGAGCGGCGACTGGCGGACAAGACGCCGCCTGGGCGCGACCGCGCGACCCGCGTGGCGCTGGACGCCTTCGCCAGCCAGGAACTGCGTCACCTCGCGCTCGAGAACGCGGTCGTCCTGCCGCTCGCCAAGCTGCGGCTCACCGCCCGGGACCTGAAGGCCCTGAGCCGGCGGCTCGCCGCCCGGCGCGGAATCCAGCTTCGGCCGGAGCCGGGATGAGCCTGCTCGTGGTGGTGCTGGCCGGCGGCGACGGCCTCCGGATGGGCGGGGCGAAGCCCCTGCGCCGCTTCGGCCGCAGCACCCTCATCGAGCACGCGCTGCGCCTGGCGAGAGGCTATGGGGCCGACATCGCGATCTCGCTGAAGGACCCGGCGCAGGTCGCCGGCGCCGACGCCCGGCTGATCTTCGACCAGCCGGGTCTCGCCGGGCCGCTGGGCGGCCTGGCCGCCGGCCTCGCGGACGCCCGCCGCACCGGCGCCGAACGGGTCCTCGTCTTCGCCTGCGACATGCCGCTCCTGCCCGACGACCTGGCCCGGCGGCTGGCGGCGTCGCTCAACGCCAACCCGCGCGCCCGCGTCGCCATGGCGAGCTCCGGCGGCAAGGTGCATCCCGCGTGCGCGCTGTGGACGGCCGCCTGCCTCGAGCGCCTGCCCCTCTATCTCGCGACCGGCCGAAGCTCGCTGCGCGGCTTCGCGGAAACCTGCGGCGCGGCCGTGGTCGCCTGGCCCGCGGCCGCCGCGGACCCGTTCGCCAACGCCAACACCCCCGACGAGCTCGCCGCCCTGCAGGCTCCGCGGTTCGCCCTCCACTGAGGCCCCTTGGCGAGCCAGCCGCCCCGCGGCGCACCAGGATGGCCGCGAATGGGGACTTTCAAGGCCTCGCCAAAGCCGAATTTCTAAAAGGAGCCCGTGGCTCCTGGGTCGCAGAGGCCAGAATGGATTCCAAGTCGGGAAGATTCGCCTCGTAGTAGTGTTCGGCCGGCGCGATGTAGAGGATCAGGTAGAGCTTGCCGTTTGCCCTGGCGAGCTCGGCGCTGCCTGCCACGTCGAGGCCACGCTCGGTCTTCGCGCTTGGGCGCGGCGGAGGGCTCCTTGTACCGGCGCGGGCAGCACATGCGGTGGATATATGGCCTATTCGCCGCACCTGACGCGTCGAATAGGTTTGCGTCAGCCGGGAAAGGAAGCCATGTTCGCCGCAATATAAGCGGTGAATATGGCCACCTACATCCACCAACGCGACGACTGGCCGAGCTTCTCCTGGAACGAGGAGCAGCTCTTGGCAGCGATCGGGCAGACGCGTCACCGCCAGGGGCGCCTGATCGGACGCATGGAGGCGCTTGGCTTCGAGTTGCGCGCCGAAGCCAACCTCGAGACCCTCACGCAGGACGTTCTGAAGTCCAGCGAGATCGAGGACGAGACGCTGGATCGCACTCAGGTCCGATCCTCGCTCGCGCGCCGGCTTGGCCTCGACGCCGGCGGCGCGACGGTCCTCGACCGCAGCGTCGAAGGGGTCGTCGAGATGATGCTCGACGCCACCCAGAACCACGCCCAGCCGCTCACCCAGGAGCGGCTCTTCAGCTGGCACGCCGCGCTCTTCCCGACCGGACGCAGCGGCCTTCGCCGGATCACCGTCGGCGCCTGCCGCTCCGCCGAGAGCGACCCCATGCGAGTCGTCTCGGGCGCAGCCGGCCGCGAGCGTGTCCACTACGAAGCCCCGCCCGCCGAACGCCTGCCGGAAGAGATGCGGCGCTTCCTCAGGTGGTTCAACGCCGAGTCCAAGATCGACCCCGTGCTGAAGGCCGCGGTCGCCCACTTCTGGTTCGTCACCATCCACCCGTTCGAGGACGGCAACGGCCGCATCGCCCGGGCGATCGCCGACCTGGCGCTCGCCCGCTCGGAGGCGAGCCCACAGCGCTTCTACAGTATGTCCGCCCAGATCCAGCGCGAGCGCCGAGCCTATTACGATATCCTGGAAGCCAGCCAGCGCGGCAC
>JAGWSE010000425.1 GCA_028869395.1 Alphaproteobacteria bacterium
CAGCAGCGCGCCGGCCAGGCCGTAGGTCCCGGCGATCATCACCTTGCGGCCCAGGCTGTCGAACAGGCGTCCGAGCAGCAGCGGCCCCAGCACATTGCCCAGCGCGAAGGGCAGCATGAAGTAGCCGACCTTCTCGGCGGGAATTCCGTAAAACTTCGTCAGAATAAGAGCATATGTGAAAAAGATCGCGTTATAGCAGAAGGCCTGCGTCGCCATCAGGACGAGGCCGAGCACGGTGCGCTTGGGATGGGTGACGAACAGGGTGGCGGCAATCTCGCGCCAGCTGGTCTCGCGGCGACGCACGAACCGGAGCTTCGGCAGCGGATGGATCTGCGGCGGAAGCGCGGTGTGGCGCTCTATGCGGGCCTCGATCTCGCGCACCACCTCGGCCGCTTCCTCCGGCCGTCCGTGCGTCATCAGCCAGCGGGGGCTCTCCGGAATGTAGCGCCGCACGAAGATGATGATCAGCGCCAGCACCGCGCCTGCGATGAAGGCGAGCCGCCAGCCCCAGGCCTGTGGTACGACGGCCGGATCGAGCACCACCAGCGAGCCCAGCGCGCCCACGGCGGCGCCCACCCAGAAGGTGCCGTTGACCGCCAGGTCCGTGTAGCCGCGCCGCCGGGCCGGGATCAGTTCCTGGATCGCCGAGTTCACGGCGCCGTACTCGCCGCCGATCCCCGCGCCGGTGATCAGCCGGAAGATCATGAAGGACCAGAAGTTCCAGGCGAGCCCTGTGGCCAGCGTCGCCAGCAGATAGACCGCGACGGTCACGGTGAAGAGCTTGCGCCGGCCGAGCCGGTCGGTAAGGCGGCCGAACACCAGCGCCCCGATCACCGCGCCCAGGATGTAGGCGCTTCCCGTCAGGCCCACCTGGGCCGAACTCAGGTTCAACGCCGCGGGGCTGGCGATCGCCGGCGAGAGCGAGCCCACCAGGGTCACCTCCAGCCCGTCCAGGATCCAGGTGACGCCCAGCGCAACGACCACGAGCCAGTGGAACCGGCTCCAGGGCAGGCGATCGAGCCTGGCCGGGACCTCGGTCTCGAACGACTCGCCCAAACTCACGCCTTCTCCCCCCTCATGCCTTCTCCCCCCGTCTTTCGATGGCCCGCCTTCAACGCACAAAGGCCGAGCTTGGGTTCAGCCGCGAGGCGCCCTAAGCCTCGCGCATGCCCTCCGAAGAGGTCCTGGTCGACGCCCGGGGACATCGCTGTCCCGTGCCGACGCTGCGGCTGCGCCGCGCGCTGGAAGCCGCGGCTCCCGGCGCGCGCCTGCGCCTGCTGGCGGACGATCCCCTCGCCCGCATCGACGTTCCCCACTTCGCCGCCCAGGTCGGGGCCGAGCTGATCGAGCAGTCCGACGAGGCGGGCGTGCTCAGTTTCGTGATCGCCAAGCCATCGGCTTCGCACCCCTGAAGTCGGGGATCAGCCGCCTGGGCGCGTGGGCGTCTATGGCGAGCTCGACCTCGGTGGCCAGTGCGCCGCCGAAGAAGATAGCGTTCACGTTCCAGGAAAGCCAAATCAGGAAGACGATCACTGCGGCGAGCGATCCGTAGGTGGCTCCCAGATGGGCGATCTCCTCGACGTAGAAGGCGATGGCCCAGGAGGCGAACAGGCACAGCGCCGCCGCCGCCGCCCCGCCGATCAGCGAGGCCCGCCACACGACCGGCCGCCGCGACATGGCGAAGCGATAGATGAAGGCCAGCCCGAAGGTCAGCCCCGCGCTCGTCCACGTCCACTCGCTGAACAGCCACGAGACGCCGCGCAGCGGCCTGAGGTCGAAGGCCGAGCCGAGGATCCGGAGGGTGAAGAAGATCGAGGTGATCACGGACAGGGCGGCGAAGGTCGCGACCAGCACGATGAGCGCCAGCAGGTTGAAGCCCACAAACCCGTGTGGCTCCTCCTCGTCGTGGATGAATGACAGCCCGGCCAACAGCGCCTTGAACCCGCGGTGAGAGGCGTAGACGGCCACGATGAGGGCGAACCCGCTCTGGGCGGAGATGGCCAGGTGCTGCGGCGAGCGCACCAGCCGCATCAGCTCGTGCTGGAACAGGGTGCGGGCCCCCGGCGGGATGAGCTGCGAGAGCGCGCGCCCCTCCCTCGCCGCCTCCGCCGGATCGGAGAGCAGCGAATAGACGCCGATCAGGATCGCCAGGGCTGGGAAGATGGCCAGCATCACGAAGAACGAGACGCCGCCCGTGTAGAGCATCACGTCGCGCCCCCACACCCGCCTGAGCGCCCGGCCGAGCACGACCAGGGCGGTCCGCGCCCAATGCAGGGGGTCCCAGTCCACGCTGCGCAGGCGCTTGAGAATCCGGGTGGCGGGCATCGCGGCGGAGGTTGGTCAGTCTCGGCTTGTCACGCAAGCGCGGATGAGCGGCGGCCGAATCCCAAAGGGGCGAAACCCAAAACGGCGCGCCACCCGGTTGAGGTGGCGCGCCGCCGATGGGCGTGTCGTTCCATCCGGGCCGACCGCCGCTTCGAGGGACGGGAGAGCGCGACGACCGACCGTGGAGCGTTATGCAAGGCTGCGGCTGAACCCAGCCTGAACGGCGCCTTCAGGAAACGAGCTCGGCGTCGAGCGCACCGGCCTTGGCCAGGGCGTCGAGTTCGGCGTCCGAGAACCCCCAGTCGCTCAGCGCCTCGCGGTCGTGCGCGCCGATGTGCGGCGGCGGGCCCTGGATCGCGCCCGGCGTGGCGGAGAACCGCGGCGCCGGCGCCGGCTGGGTGACGCCCTTCACCTCCACGAAGGTCTGGCGCGCGACGTTGTGCGGGTGCTTCGGAGCCTCCTCGAGCGTGAGGACCGGGGCGAAGCAGACGTCGGTGCCGCCCATGATCTCGGTCCACTCGTCACGCGTCTTGGTGGCGATGACCTTGGCCAGCTTGTCGTGCAGGTCCGGCCAGGCGGCGCGGTCATGCTGTCTGGCGAACTCCGGGTCCTTGATCCCGGTCTTCTCCAGCAGCAGCGCATAGAACTGCGGCTCGATGGAGCCGATGGAGACCCAGCGCCCGTCGGCGCACTGGTAGGTGTCGTAGAAGTGCGCCCCGCCGTCGAGCATGTTGGCCCGACGCTCGTCCTTCCACATCCCCGAGGCCTTGAAACCGTAGAACATGGCCATCAGCGAGGCTGCGCCGTCGCTCATGGCGCAGTCGATCACCTGCCCCTGCCCAGACTGGCGCGCATGCACCACGCCGGCCAGGATCCCGAGAGCCAGGTAGAGGGCCCCACCCCCGAAATCGCCCACCAGGTTCAGCGGCGGCGTGGGCTTGTCCTTCGTGCCGATGGCGTGCAGGGCGCCGGTGATGGCGATGTAGTTCATGTCGTGGCCGGCGGCTTGCGAATAGGGCCCGGTCTGGCCCCAGCCGGTCATGCGGCCGTAGACCAGCTTGGGATTGCGCTTCAGGCAGATGTCGGGCCCGAGACCCAGCCGCTCCATGACACCCGGTCGGAAGCCCTCGAAGACCACGTCGGCCTGCTCGATCAGCTTCAGGCAAGCCTCGATCGCCGCCGGGCTCTTCAGGTCCAGCGCCACCGAGCGGCGGCCGCGCGAGGTCACGTCGGTGTGCGCCCCGCCGCGGCCGCCCTTGCGGTCGATGCGGACCACGTCGGCCCCCAGGTCCGACAGCAGCATGCCGCAGAACGGCCCCGGGCCGATGCCTGCGAACTCGACGATCTTCAGGCTCGTGAGCGGTCCCTGGCGCATGTCTTCCTCCGTGGGTTGTCCGCCATCTTGCGGCCTTGCCGCGCGGTCAGCCAACCCTTCCTGCAAGCGCGACCGTAGGGCGCGGGCGCAACTCACCCCTGCCAGATTCATCGAATGGCAGGTAAGACGGTCGTTCAGTTCGGCTGATGCGGGGGCGGATGGCGGCAGGGGTGACAGCGCGGGTGGTGGTCGTCGCGCGCGACGACGCCCTGGCCGGACCCTTGTGCGAGGGCCTGGACCGGCTCGGGTGGCGCACCATCACGGCGCGCGGCGCCTACGCCGCGCAGGCGGCCGTCGCCGACCTGCAGGTCGAGGCGGCCATCGTCGACCTTGCCG
>JAGWSE010000426.1 GCA_028869395.1 Alphaproteobacteria bacterium
CCGGCCTCGCCCAGGCGCAGCGCCTCCGAAGGCGCGATCCATTCGGCGTCCACGGTCTCGCGACCGTCGCAGGCCGCGAGCTGGTCGTCGGGGGCGCGGACCACATAGAACCAGGTGTCGAACCGCTTGGGGGTCAGCGGCGGGGTTATCCACCGCGCGAAAGTGGTCAGGGCGGAGAGGTCGAGGCGGGCGCCGAGATCGCGGACGACGTCCAGGAAAGCCGTCGTGCCGGCGTCCACCGCCTGGCGGACGTCCATGGGACAGGCCTCGCCCCCGATCGGCTCGCCGTTGCGGCGCTGGGCGAGCAGGATGCCCGCCTCCTCGAAGACCTCGCGGATGGCGGCGATGCGCATGGCCCGCTGATCCGCATCGAAGGCGTCCCATCCGATCACCTGGCCGGCCCAGGCCGGATCGTGGTCGCCCGGATGCGACTTGCCGCCCGGGAACACCAGCGCGCCGGAGGCGAAGTCGATCTGGTGATGTCGGCGAACCATCAGCACCTGGAAATGCGGGGCGTCGCGCAAAAGGAGGATGGTGGCGGCGGGCTTAATCGGGACGTCGTTCATTCCGCCAGCTTGGGACTCGATCTGCGGCCCCGCAAGGCGGACGCGACGTCAGGCCCGTCAGGCGGTCTCGGCCATCCCCTGCTCGCGCAGGGCGCGCGAAATCTCGTCCATTTTTTCGATGAGATAGTCGACGTCCTCGCGGGCGGCGGGCTGGGCCTGGGTCAGGAACCGCTGCAGCATGGTCTCCTGGAAGCGCGCCCGGTCGCGCGCCCCGCCCTCGAACTCCATGGAGTGGTAGGTGTCGACCGCCGCCCGGAAGGCCGAGAAGAGACGGGCCGGCAAGCCGGCCCGCTCGTAGATCGCCTTGAGCCCGAGCGGTCCGGCGTCATGGATCATCAGCCAGGTACGATGGTGCGGCACGCCGGCGAGTTCGGCGACGGCCCATTCGAAAAAGGTCATATGGCCCTGGGCCAGGGCCCGGAGCAGCAGCGATGGGGTCAGCCGCCGCGTCTGGTGGAGATGAGCCACGAAGCCCTTCACGTCGGCGGTGCGAGCGGCTTGGTCGACAAGGTCGACGGTCGCCCGCTCGCCCGTTCCGAAGGCGAGCTCGAGGGCCACATCGGGCGGAATCTGGTGCCGGGCGACGAGGTGCTCGCGGACCTGTTCCCCGACCAGCGCCATCAGCCGCTCGGTCACCGACAGCGGCAGAACCGCGCGGTAGGCGACCGCCATGAGCACACGCTCGGATTCCTCGAACCGGTCGACGATCCTCTGGAGGGCCGCCTCGCTGAAGTCGGCCTTGTCGTTGGAGCAGGCCGCCGCCACCGGTCGCTCGCCGCCATGGCGGGCGAGCGCGTCCGTCACGCTCTGCGACAGGGTCGGACGGCGCGCGATGGCGAGCTGTCGCACCGGGCCGCCGAGACGCACGATGTCGGCGAGGTCCTCGTCGGTGAACACAGGCGAGAAGGCCAGGACCGGCAGGCAGACGCTTTCGACGTCGCGGGCCAGCTTCAGAGCCACGTCGCGCGGCACGAGGGCCGAGGCCTTCAGCGTGGTCGCCAGCGCGCGGCGGACCAGTTCGGCGGCGTCGGCCGCCATGATCCGCAGGATCTCGGCCGCGACAGCGCGCTCCTCGTCGGTCAGCGGCGAGCATTCCATCGCATGGCAAAGCTTCTGGGCGGCTGCGGCGCGCTCGTCGGCGGTCGCGCCCTTCAGCAGCGTACGGATGTCCTCGTCCGTCAACGCCGCCCGCGTCGTCGCCATGGCGCTACCGATAACCCCCGTACCCGCTCCGAATCCCCGCCGATTCAGAGTCCCACGAGTCTGAGCTTGGGACGGCATGCTTAACGAGAGGTTGCGGGCGAAGCTGTGGATTAAGGATTTCGCGTAACCGCGCGCCAACGGCTGGGAGCCTAGTCTGCCGACGAACCTTGCGAGGGCTCGATGCTGCCGCTGTTCTCCGTCGCACGAATTACCGACCTTGGCGCCGGCCGCGGCGGCCGCTCCATGACCCAGCAGGCGCTGGAGGCCCAGGCGGCGCTGCTGCCCTATGCGCTGATCGCCTTCGCCGTTTCGCTGCCGATCTATGTGTGGGCGGGCGGCCACGCGCCGAACGCGGCCTGGATGAGCGCCTCCTTCGTGATCTTCGCGATCGCCTGGGGCGTGTTCTACGCGGTGGTCAACTGGCTCAAGGAGCCGGCGGCTCAGGATGTCCGCCGCCGCGCGCGCGTCCAGCTGATGGGCGGCCTGGTCTGGGCCGCGGCGACGGCCCAGATCGCCGCCTTCGCCGAGGCGGCAGGGCCGCTGCGTGAGACGCTGCTGATGATCTCCCTGGCGGCCGGCGTCATCTGCGTCGTGTTCACCGCGCCCTGGCTGCCCAGCCTGCTCATCGTAGGACCCGCGGCGGTGGCGGGGCCGCTCGTCTTCCTGTCACTGCGTCCGGAATCGAACGCAACGGCGCATCTCGCCTGGGGCGGATCGGCCCTGGCCTTTGCGCTGGCGTTGATGGTCAACCGCATCCTCAGGAAGCAGTTCGCCCTCGCCGCCGAGCGGGAAACCCTCATCGCCGAGCGCGCCGATCAGGCCGAGGCGGCCCGCCGGCTCGCCCGCTCCAAGTCCGACCTGGTCGCCACCCTCTCCGACGAGATCCGCACCGGACTGACCAGCGTCTCCCATGTGCTGGCCGCCGCGGCCGGCCGTGGAGGCCGTCTCGCGCCCTCGCGCGAGCAGCTGGCGGCCGGCCTCGACGCGGTCAACGAACTGCTGGCCGTGCTCAACACCACCCTGGACGCCGAGACCGCCGAGTCCGGCGAGCTCTCCGTCGATCCGCAGGCGATCGACGTCATTGCGATCGCGCGCGAGCTGATCGCAAGCCTGAGACCACAGGCTGCGGCCAAGGGACTGGAGCTCGGCCTGCATCTTGATCCGGAGGTCACGGCAAACTCGGGCGCCGTCATCGGCGATGCGCTCCGCGTGCGCCAGGCGCTCTCGGCGCTGATCGGAAACGCCGTGAAATTCACCCTGCGCGGCCGCGTTGAAGTCCGCGTCTCCGCCCCCGCCGCCGGCCGGCTGGCGATCGAGGTCGCCGACACAGGTCCCGGCCTCACCGAGGACGAACTGGGGCTCGCCTTCCAGCCGTTCCAGCGCATCGCCCGCATCAGCACGGGCACCTCCGGCGCGGGCCTGGGGCTTTCCCTGGCAAGACAGCTGGTGCGCCTGATGGGGGGCGAGCTGGCCGCCCACAGCGCGCCGGGCGTCGGCTCCTGCTTCACGGTCGAGCTGCCCTACGACCCGGACGCCCCACGCCCGGCCCCAGCGCCCGTCACGAGCGCGCCGGCGCTGGCCGAGCGCCGCGCCCTGCGCGTCCTCATCGCCGAAGACGACAGCCTGTCGGCCGCGACCCTGCGCAGCCACCTCGAGCAGCTCGGCCACAAGGTGGCGCAAGCGGCCGACGGTCAGCGCGCCGTGGAGCTGACCCGGGTGTGCGAATTCGACGTGGCGATGGTGGCCGCCTCTGTCGCCGGCGACGGCGCGCAGGTCATGGCTGCGATCCGCGCCATCGATGGCTCCGGCGCCCGCACGCCGCTCGTGGCCCTGATCGGCGGCGATCCGGAGGAAGCCGCGGCAAGCCTTGCGGCCGGCGCGAGCGCCGTGCTTCGCAAGCCGTTCGCCGTGCCTGCCCTGGCGCGGGCGCTCGCCGAGGCGATCGCGGCGCGCCCGGCGGCCAACGATCGCAGCCTCGACGTGGCTTAAGCGGCTTAGACGCCAGCCGAACGTTTGTTTAAGGTGCGCGCGCCGGATCATCAGGAGGTGGCGCGCGTGCTGCTCAGGGGCGTCAAGGTCGTCGAATTCGCATCCTACATCGCGGCCCCCGCCGCCGCCTGCATGCTGGGCGACTGGGGCGCGGACGTGATCAAGGTGGAACGCCCCGGCGGCGACGCCATGCGCGCCGCCTTCGCCGACGTGAAGAGCGAGCTGAAGGGCAATCCCACCTTCGACCTGGACAATCGCGGCAAACGGGCGGTCGTGCTGGACACCTCCAAGCCTGAAGGCCGTGACGCCCTGGCGCGCCTTGCCGCCGACGCCGACGTCTTCATCACCAATGTCCGCCCCGCGGCCCTGAAGCGCGCAGGCCTGGACTACGACACGCTGAAGCAGGCCAATCCGCGGGTCGTCTACGCCCTCGTCACGGGTTATGGCCTCGAGGGCCCCGATGCGGGACGCCCCGGCTTCGACGTGACCGCCTTCTGGGCCCGCTCCGGCGTCGGCGCCATGACCGCCCCCAAGGGCATGGACCCGTTCATGATCCGCTCGGGTTTCGGCGACCACATCACCGCGCTCTCGACGGTCGGCGCGATCCTGGCGGCGCTGTTCGAGCGCGAGCGTTCCGGCCAGGGCCGCATGGTCGCAAGCTCGCTGCTGGCCAGCGGAGTCTACACCATGGGCTCGGACCTGGCCGTGCAGCTGAAATTCGGCCGCGTGGCCTCCATGAAGACCCGCGACCAGTCGATCAACCCGATCGGCAACGTCTACAAGAGCGCCGACGGGCGCTGGGTCGTGCTCAACCCCCGGGGCGGCGGCTCCAATCGCGACTGGATCGAGGTCTGCAAGGCGCTGGGCCGCGAGGAACTGATCGAGGACGAGCGGTTCGCGACCGGCAAGGGCCGCCGGGCCAATTCGCCGGACCTGATCGCCGAGCTGGACCGGGCGTTCGCCGAACTGCCGTTCGACGAGATCGCCCGGCGCTTCGACGCCGCCGACCTGGTCTGGTCGCCGCTGCAGACGCCCGCCGACGTCGCCGCCGACCCGCAGGTCGCGGCGTCCGGCGCGGTCATCCAGGTGGAGGACGGCGAAGGCGGGACCTATCCCTCGCCCGCCGCGCCGATGATCTTCCCCGGCGCCGAGGTGCGCATGCGCCCCCGCTCCCCGCATCTTGGGGAGCACACGCGCGAGGTCCTGTCCGAACTGGGCTACGCCGCGGCCGACATCGAGGCGATGTACGCCAGCGGGGCTGCGGCCTAGCTCTGGTCGCGGGAATCGGAGAGCAGCTTCAGCATCTCCGACGTGAACATCGAGCCGGTGAGGCGGGTGCCGACCCCCATCTGATCGGCCGGCTGGGAGCCCCGCAGGATCATCGCCACCACCTCGTCCTGCGCAGCCAGGCGGTCCTCGCGCCGGGCGGAGGCGTATTCCACCCAGCCTTCGTCGGCCGCTGACGGGATCGAGCGGGGATCGACGCCGAGCGCATCTCCGCCGCCCTGGCTGGTCAGGCTGGCGTAGACCTGGGCCACCGAGCGCGGCTGGCCGTCGTGGTAGAAGATGGCCTTGTTGGCGCGGGCGGCTTCCGGGAACAGCCGGGCCGCGGCGGCGCCGGGCGTA
>JAGWSE010000427.1 GCA_028869395.1 Alphaproteobacteria bacterium
AGATTGGTCAAGCCCATCTCGTTGCGCACCTGGCGCAATGCGGCGCATTCCAACGCGAAGCCGTCGGCATAGGCCGGGTGGCTGTAGCGCGCCGCGCCGCGGAAGCCCAGCATCGGGTTCTCTTCCTTAGGCTCGAAGCCAGAGCCGCCCAGCAACCGCGCGTACTCGTTGGTCTTGAAGTCCGAGAGGCGGACGATGACGGGCCGTGGATAGAAGGCCGCCGCGATCGTCCCCACGCCCTGCGCGAGGCGCTCCACGAAGAAGGCCCGCGGCGAAGCATACCCCGCGGTCAACCGGCGCACCTTCGCCGCATCGCGTGGACCGAGACGGTCGGGGTGGGCGGCCGCCATGGGGTGCAGCCCGATCTCTTCGCCGACAATGAACTCCATGCGCGCCAGGCCGACCCCGGCGGAGGGGAGCTGCGCGACCCGGAAGGCGAGGTCCGGATGGGCGATGTTGATCATCACCTCGGTTCTCGGCCGCGCCAGGGTGCGCGGGTCGAGGCGCTCGACGTCGAACGGCACGTCGCCGGCATAGACATGTCCCGCCTCGCCCTCCGCGCAGGAGACGGTGACGCGGTCCCCGCTCGTCAGCCGCCGGGTGGCGTCCTGCGCGCCGACGACGGCGGGCACGCCCAGTTCGCGCGCCACTATGGCGGCGTGGCAGGTGCGCCCGCCGCGATCGGTGACGATGGCGGCCGCGCGCTTCATCACCGGCTCCCAGTCCGGGCTGGTGGCGGCCGCGACCAGCACCTCGCCCGGTTGAAAGGCGGCGAGGTCCCCGGCCGAGCCGATCACCCGCGCCGCGCCCGAGGCGATGGACTCGCCGACGGCCTTGCCGGAAACCAGCGGCTCGCCCGATCCGGTGAGCCGGTAGGTGACGATCTCCGCGCCCCGACGGGAGGCGACCGTTTCGGGGCGGGCCTGGACGATGTGGAGGCCACCGTCGACGCCGTCCTTGGCCCATTCGATGTCCATCGGCGTGGGGCGGCCCGCCGCCTTCGAGTAATGATCCTCGATCATGAGGGCCGCCTCGGCGAGGATCAGCACTTCCCCGTCCGCGAGGCAGAACCGCCCGCGCTCGGCGGCTGGCACGCGCCGCTGGCGAAGCGCGCCCTTGGTCCACTCCAGCCGTTGCTGCTTGCGGCCCAGGCTCCGGGCCAGCACCTCGCGGTAGCCCTGCCGGAACGTAGGCTTGTGCACATAGAACTCGTCCGGATCGACCTTGCCCTGCACGATGTTCTCGCCCAGTCCGTAGGCGCCGGTGACGAACACCACCTCGCGGAAGCCGCTCTCGGTGTCGAGCGTGAACGCGACGCCGCTCGCGGCCTCGTCGGAGCGGACCATCTGCATGACCGCCACGGAGAGCGCGACGCGGAAATGGTCGAAGCCGTTGTCCACCCGGTAGACGATCGCCCGGTCGGTGAACAGCGAGGCGAAGCAGCGGCGGCAGGCCTCGATCAGCCCCGCCTCGTCCCTGACGTGGAGATAGCTGTCGTGCTGGCCGGCGAAGCTGGCGTTGGGCAGGTCCTCCGCCGTGGCGGAACTGCGGACGGCGACGCTGATCTCACCCGTTCCCCGGGCCCTCAGCTGCGCAAAGGCGGAAAGGATCTGGTTGTGGAGCTCCGCCCCGCCGGTCGCGTCATAGACGATCTCACGAGCCCGGGCCGCCGCCCGGCCGAGCGCGGCAAGGTCGGTGACGTCCAGCCCGTCGAGCAGGCGGTGGAGCTCGGGTCCGGCGCCCGCCTGGGCGATCGCGTCGCGATAGGCCTGGGCGGTGATCGCAAAGCCGTCCGGCACGGTGGCGAGCGATCCGGCCAGCAGGCGGTGGAGTTCGCCCAGTGACGCCGTCTTGCCCCCGACCAGCGGCACGTCGGCGAGACCAAGGTCGTCGAACCAGCGGATGTAGGCGGCGATCGGCATTGGGGCGTCCTTCCGGCGGCGACGGTAGGCCCCCGCGCCGGCCCCGCCTTGAGGCATCTCAAGGCGCACGCGCGCACCCCGTTGACGAGGATCAATCGAAGGAGCCGGCCCGGCCGTCCTCTCCTGGCTTACTGGGGCAGGAAGGCCGGACATGAACAGGCCCATGACGCCGATCGACGACCCGATCGTCGAGATCGACCTCGCAGGTCTTCAGCGGCGGCTCGATGCGCTGGCCGTCGGCGA
>JAGWSE010000428.1 GCA_028869395.1 Alphaproteobacteria bacterium
GAGGCGTGCGTGGCGTCGTTCCCGGACTACGAGCCCGTGCCCTGCGCCACCTTCGAGGAGGCCTTCGAGGCGGTGAAGTCCGGGCGCTGCGAGCTCGGCATGATCCCGGTGGAAAATTCGATCGCCGGCCGTGTGGCCGACGTCCATTACCTGCTGCCCAACTCCGGCCTGAAGATCATCGGCGAGCGGTTCAAGCCCATCCACTTCCAGCTGATGGTCAACCCGGGAGTCGCGCTGGAGGAGGTGAAGACCGCCGTCTCCATGCCGATCGCGCTCGGCCAATGCCGCAAGACGCTCAGGCGGATGAAGCTGAAGACCGAGGCCTCGGGCGACACAGCGGGCGCCGCCAAGCACCTCGCCGAAAATCCTGATCGGACTAAGGCCGCCGTCTCCCCGGCGCTCGCCGCCGAGATCTACGGCCTGGATATCCTCGTCCGCGATATCGAGGACGAGCACCACAACACCACACGCTTCCTGGTGATGACGGCCGAGCCGAACCCTGCGCCGCCGCCCTTCACCGCGCCCTGCATCACCAGCTTCATCTTCCGCGTCCGCAACCTCCCCGCGGCGCTGTACAAGGCGCTGGGCGGCTTCGCGACCAACGGCGTCAACATGACCAAGCTCGAGAGCTACATGGAGAACGGCGCCTTCACGGCCACCTTCTTCTACGCCGAGGTCGACGGTCGCCCCGAGGATCGCGGTCTGGCGCTGGCCTTCGAGGAGCTCAGGTTCTTCTCGGAGAAGTTCGAGATCCTGGGAGTGTTCCCGGCCGATCCGTTCCGGAGCCGGTAATCCCCTTCCCATCAAAGAGGGAAGGCTAACCCTCTTCCACCCAGGCCTTGATGAGCTGGTGGGCGATGGCCATGGGGGTGGGGGCGGCCATGCCGTCGAGCTTGCCTTGCAGCATCAGGCGGGCCTCGTCGCGGCTCAGCCAGCGCACCTCCGAGAGCTCCGTCTGGTCGGGCGTGCCTTCGTCGTCCTCGACCTCGGCGATCAGGCCGATCATCAGAGAATTCGGATAAGGCCAGGGCTGGGTCGAGTGGTAGCGCACTTTGCGCGTTCTGAGGCCGGCCTCCTCCGAGAGCTCGCGGGCGCAGGCCTCCTCGATGGTTTCGCCGGGCTCCAGGAAGCCCGCCAGCGCCGAGAACATGCCCTTCGGCCAGCGCTCCTGCCGGCCCAGCATGCAGCGCTCGCCGTGGTAGGGCAGCATGATCACGACGGGGTCGGTACGTGGAAAGTGCTCGGCAGCGCAGGCGGGGCAGACCCGCTTCCAGCCGCCGTCCACCGCCTTGCTCGGCTCGCCGCAGACCGCGCAGTGCTGATGGCGCCGGCGCCACTCGAACATCGCCTTGGCCGTGGCGACGATGGCGGATTCGGTCGGCGGAAGCTTCAGCGCGATCAGGCGCAGGTCCTCGAAGGCGCCCATTCCCTGCAGGGGTCCATCGGCGGGGTTCGATTCGCCCTCCAGGTCGACGGCGAAGACCGCGGTCTCCTTCCACAAGCCCAGGAAAAGCAGCTGCTCCGTCCCCCCCGATAGTTCCTTCGCCAACTTCGTGGGGACGTAGGCGATCTGCACGCCGCCCTGCTTGCCGGACTCCACGAAAGGGCGGCCATTCCACATTGGGATGGCGAGGGCGTCGGGCGAGGCGAGCTGACGGGCGATCCACTCGGCGTCGGAGCGGCGGTCGCTTGCGCGATCGAGCGGATTGCCGGCGAAGGTGTTCAGGAAGACGTCGAGCGACATGGGCC
>JAGWSE010000429.1 GCA_028869395.1 Alphaproteobacteria bacterium
CAAAGCCCGCAGGCGGTGTGTTCGTCGAAACCGCCCCACTTGCAGTCCGCGTCGTGCGCCTCGATCAGGGCCTCCGACGCCAGCGCCCCTTCGAAACCGGTCGAGCGCACGCGGTCGGGTTCGCCCAGGACAATGAAACGCTCCACGGTCGGCATGGAGGCCCGATGTTCGGCGAGGATCGGCAGGAATGTCGCGTCGGTGATGAGGACCTTATCGCCGGCATGGTTGATGATGTAGCAGAGCTGCTCGGCGAACAGGCGCGGGTTCAGGGTGTGGCACACCGCGCCGATGCCCATCACCGCGTACCAGGCCTCGATGTGGCGCGGCGTATTCCAGGCCATGGTCGCCACCCGGTCGCCGGGCTTCACCCGCGTGACGCCCTCGCCCACCGCCTCCACCACCCCGCAGCCGTCGGAGAAGGGCGTGATCGGGCCGCCCATGCCGGGGGCGCGGCCGTAGATCCCGTTCACCATGAGAAGGTCGCGGTAGTTCAGCGACACCGCCCGCATGCGGACCAGCACCTCGCCGGGACGTGGCGACGGATCAGGCGCCTCCACCACCGTCAGCTGGTCGAGCCCCCACGGCTCGGAGACGTTCAGCGCCCGCATCGATACCTCCTCCTCAGGTCTCGAGCCGCCTCATGCCGTAGAGCCGCAGCGCCCCGATCAGGCCGGCCATCGCCATGGCTGACATCAGCAGATAACCATGGGCGCCGTAACGGTCGTAAAGCCACCCCGAGGCGAAAGTCGCCAGCCCCGAGATCAGGCCGCCGGAGAGCGCGGAGTTGATGGCCTGCGCCGCCGAGGCGTTCTTCGGGCTTGAGAGCCGCTCCACCAGCTGCAGCGAGGCCAGGAACGTCGCCGCATAGGACAGCGCGTGCAGCGCCTGCAGCGGAAACAGCACCCATAGCGGTGGTGAGAAGGCCAGCGCCGTCCAGCGCACCACCGAGGCCGTCGCGCCGATCGCCAGCAGGTTGCGCGGCCCCACGCGCCGGCGCCACGGCTCCAGGAACCACATGAAGACGACCTCCACCGAGACCGCCGAGCCCCACAGCACCCCGGTCATGCTCTCCGGGATCCCCTGCTGCTTCCAGGCCAGGGTCGAGAAGCCGTAGTAGAAGGCGTGCGCCGACTGCACGAGGCCGACGGACAGCACTGCCGTCATGAACACGGGATCGCGCAGAAGCTCGCGCAGCCCCGCCATTCGCGCCTTCAGATGGTCGACGCCGCCGTGCTCGCGCACCGGATCGGGCGGCAGCAGCAGCCGGGCGGCGAGGCTGGCCAGCGCCACCGCGGCGGTCATCCAGACCAGCACCCACTCCGCCGACCCGCGCGCCAGGATCGCTCCCATGCCGAGGTTGCCGACGATGAAGCAGGCCGAGCCGATCCCTCTGGGCCAGCCGTAGTTGAACCGGTCGCGCGCCGCGCGCGACAGCACGATCACGTCCGTCAGCGGGCTCATGGTGGAGTACATCGAGGAGGCCGCGAACCAGACGACCGCCCACCAGGCGAAGCCGAACGGCAGGGCCATGAGCGCATAGAGCCCCGCCACCGCGGCGGCCAGCAGGATCAGCGCCGTTCGCCTCAGCCGGAAGGAGTCGGCCCAGACCGCCAGCAGCGGCGCGGTGAAGGCGCGCGCCAGCATCGGCAACGAAAGGATCAGCCCGATCTTCGCCCCCGACAGCCCGTGGTGGGCGAACCACACGGGCATGTAGGGCGAGCTCACGCCCGTACCGATGTAGAGGGCGCCGTAGAACAGTCCGAGGCGCACGGGGAGCGGCATGACGGCGTTCTATTCTGCCGCCTTCGAGTCGCCTATGAGGCGACGGTGGCCGAACCGGCGGCCGCAGCCGGCGTTCAGACAGGCTCCATGCGAAAGCAGATCTTCCTCGACTGCGACGGCGTGCTCGCCGACTTCGACAAGGGCGCCGAAGAGATCCTGGGCGCTCCGCCGCGGGTCTTCGAGCAGCGTCACGGCGCGCGCGAGTTCTGGAAGCGCCTGGCCAAGGCCGACGCCTTCTTTGCGAACCTGCCGCCCATGCCCGACGCCCTGCAGCTCTACGAGGCGGTCCGCCACAAGAACCCGGTGATCCTGACCGGGATGCCGCGGGGCGACTGGGCCGAGCCCCAGAAGCGGCGCTGGGCCGAGCGGCACTTTCCCGGCGTGCCGGTGATCACCACCATGGCCGCCCTGAAGCACGAGCACCGCCACCCGGGCGACGTCCTCGTCGACGACCGCGACAAGTACCGCCACCTGTGGGAGCAGGAGGGCGGCGTCTTCATCCTCCACAAGGACGCCGCCACCTCGATCGCCGAGCTCAAGGCCAAGGGGTACCTTTAGGTCGCGCCCTCAGGACGAGGGCGGACCGGTCACCAGAAGACGTACCTGACCACCTGCACGATGCGGCCGTCGTACTCGTCGATCAGCAGGGCGTCGGTCCCCACCCGCACCCAGTCGTAGCCGTAGGGCGGCTCGGGCAGGCCGAAGTCCCACCAGTCCTCGATCAGGTACTGCGGCGCGAACCAGGCCTCGGGCAGGAACTCGCCGAACATCCAGTCGTGGGCGAACCAGTGGGGCGGATAGAAGTAGGGCCGCACGTGGTAGCGGTGATAGCTGGGATAGCTGTGCGGATAGGCGCCCGGCCGCCACTGCGGGTGATCGCCCCGGTCGCGGTGGCCGCCCCGGTCGCCGTGATCGCCTCCGTCGCGGTGGTCCCCCCGATCGCGGTGGTCGCCACCCCAGGAGTCGACCTGCGGCGGCCGCCCGGCGCGTCCATCGTAGGGCCCGCCGGTGTACCCGCGCCAGTCGCGAGACCCCTGCCCCTCCGGGGGCGCGCGGCGGTCGCCCTGCGGCGGCGGGCCGGACCGGTCGCCGTGGCTGTCCACCCAGGGGCCGGGCCGCGAGGTGAAGTTGCGGCCGTCACCGCCCGTGTGCGGCCGCGGCGGCGGGGCCTGGGGAGCGCCCGGC
>JAGWSE010000430.1 GCA_028869395.1 Alphaproteobacteria bacterium
ACGGCGGCGAAGGCGAGGAACACGCGATTCATGGCGCACCTCAAACGGACGTCAGGCTAGCCACGTTCCGGCCCCACCTTATGGCCCAGGTTCGCCGAGACCAAGCTGGGCCGCAAGGGCCTCCATGTCGGCGGGCGTGGGCGCCTCGATCCGCTTCGTCCCGCCTGCCGGGTGGGGGAAACTGAGGGCGCGGGCGTGCAGCATGAGCCGCGGCGCCGGACGGCCGGCCACCGCCAGGGCGCCGCCATAACGCGCGTCGCCGGCGATCGGACGGCCGATCGAGGCCAGGTGGACCCGCAGCTGGTGCATGCGGCCGGTCTCCGGCTCCAGGTCCACGAGGGCCGCCCCGGGGACCTCTGCCACGGTGCGGTAGCGCGTGCGCGCGGGTTCGGCGTCCGGATGATCCGGCGCGCAGACGCGCATGTAGGCCTCGCGGCCGATCTCCTCGCGCCTCAAGGGGACGTCGATCGCCCCGGAGCGCGGCTCGGGCGCGGCGGGCGTGACGATGGCGAGGTACGTCTTGTGGATCTTGCGGGCCATCATGGCCTTGCCCAGGAAGCCCGCCGCCGGCTTGGTCCTGGCGGCCAGCAGCACGCCGGAGGTGTCGCGGTCCAGCCGGTGGATCAGGCGCGGCCGCGACTTGCCGGG
Organism: Alphaproteobacteria bacterium; assembly: GCA_028869395.1. Lineage (GTDB taxonomy): Bacteria > Pseudomonadota > Alphaproteobacteria > Caulobacterales > Caulobacteraceae > Phenylobacterium. The sequence goes on from JAGWSE010000430.1 coordinate 649, forward strand.
CCTGGCGAACGCCCAGAGCAGTTCGTCGACGGTGTGGACGCCCCGTCGGCCGCCCTGGCTGGACAGGCCCGGCGGCTTGGCGAGGCCGATGAGCTCGGCGTCCTCGTAGATCACGAGGCTGCGGACGAAGGCGGCCTCCTCGGCCGTGAGCGCGATCGGGATCTCGTGAGCGCGGACCTTCCTGGGCGTTCGGCCGCTCAAGAGCCGCCTCGCCCGGAGCGCAGCGCAGCCCAGCGTTCCAGCCGCTCCTTGATACGGGCCTCGGAGCCCTCCCCCTTCGGCCTGTAGAAGGTGCGACGCTCCATCTCGTCGGGGAAGTAGTCCTGGCCGGAGAAGCCCGCCTCGGCGTCGTGGTCGTAGGCGTAGCCCTTGCCGTAGCCGAGCTCCTTCATCATCCGGGTCGGCGCGTTCAGGATATGCTTGGGCGGCATCAGCGAGCCAGTCTCCCTGGCCGCCGCCATCGCCGCGCCGAACGCCTTGTAGACCGCATTGGACTTGGGGGCCGTCGCCAGGTGGACCACCGTCTGGGCGAGCGCGATCTCGCCTTCGGGCGAGCCCAGGAAGTCGTAGGTCTCCTTGGCGGCGTTGGCGATCAGGAGGGAGAGCGGATCGGCCTCGCCGATGTCCTCGGCCGCGGCCCGCACGAGACGGCGGGCGATGAACAGCGGATCCTCCCCCCCGGTCAGCATGCGGGCGAGCCAGTAGAGCGCCGCGTCCGGGTCGGAGCCGCGGATCGACTTGTGGAGGGCGGAGATGAGGTTGTAGTGCTCTTCGCGGTCCTTGTCGTAGGCGGGCGAGCGCTTCTGGAGGACCTGCCCCAGTTCCTTCGTCGACAGGGGCTTGGCGGAGCCGATGTTGAACAGGGTCTCGGCGAGGGTGAGGAGGTAGCGCCCGTCGCCGTCGGCCAGCGCGATCAGCGCCTGTCGCGCCTCGGGCTCGAGCGGCAGGGGCCTGGACTCGAAGGCTTCGGCCTTCGCGAGCAGGGTTTGCAGGGCCTCGTCGTCCAGCCGCTTGAGGACGAACACCTGGCACCGCGACAGCAGCGCGCCGTTGAGCTCGAAGGACGGGTTCTCGGTGGTCGCGCCGACGAGGGTGACGATCCCCTCCTCCACGAACGGCAGGAAGCCGTCCTGCTGGGCCCGGTTGAAGCGGTGGATCTCGTCGACGAACAGCAGGGTCGACTGGCCCGCGGCGCGGCGCACGCGCGCCTGCTCGAAGGCCTTCTTCAGGTCCGCGACGCCGGAGAACACGGCCGAGAGCTGCTGGAACTCGTAGCCGGCCTCACGGGCGAGCAGACGGGCGATCGTCGTCTTGCCGGTGCCCGGCGGGCCCCAGAGGATCATCGACGACAGGCGCTTCGCCTCGGCCATCCGGCGGATCGGACCGCCTTCGCCCAGGAGGTGGTCCTGGCCGACCACGTCCTCCAGCCGCTGCGGCCGCAGACGGTCGGCCAGCGGGCCCGGCGCGTGCGGGGTCAGACCTGCGGCTTCGAAGAGATCGGCCATGGTGAGGGATTAGCACGCGCCAGGAGACGGCGGGAGCCAAAGGCCTCCGGTGATCCCGACCTCGGCGGGATCACGCCTGGGCGGTCACACCTGGAACGTGCCGGTGATCTCCTGGCCCTGGCGCTCGATGGTGATCTGCCAGACCCGGGAGCCCGCGGCGAGCGCCGCCGCCAGTTGCGCGACGGTCGCCACGCGGCGGCCGTTCACGGCGCGGATGATGTCGCCTGCCTGGAAGCCCGCCTGCGCGGCGAGACCGCCGCCACCCTGGGTGACCACCACGCCGGGCGTGGTGAAGGGATCCATGCCGATCTGGTCGGCGACCGCCGGCGAGAGGTTCTCGACCGTGGCGCCCTGCAGGGGATTGCGGCCGGAGATCACGCGCTGGTCACGCGCCGGGCTGGCGGGCGGCGGCTCGGCGCGGACGGTGAGCTGATGGGTCCCCGCCCCCCGGCGGACTTCAAGGCGGATCTCGTCACCGATGCGGTGGGTGCTGACCGCGTAGTTGACGCCGCCGGCGTCGTCGACCGGATGGCCGTCCACCGCCACGATGACGTCGCCCTGCTTCACCCCGCCCTGGGCGGCCGGGCTGCCCGGCCAGATGTCGGCGACGAGCGCGCCCTGCGGCGCGGCCATGCCCAGGCTGCGCGCGATGTCGGGCGTCACCGACTGCATGCGCGCGCCCAGCCAGGCGCGAACCAGCGAATGGCCGCCGCCCACCGCCGTCTCGACCACGCGCTTGATGAGCGCGGCAGGGATGGCGAAGCCGACGCCGGCCGACTGGCCGGAGCGGGACAGGATGAAGCTGTTCAGACCGATGATGTCGCCGTTCATGTCGACGAGCGGGCCGCCGGAGTTGCCCGGATTGATGGGAGCGTCGGTCTGGATGTAGCTGGAGGCGGCGTCGCCCGACGGATCGGCCGTGCGGTTCAGCGCCGAGATGATGCCGTTTGTGACGGTCTGGCCGACGCCGAAGGGGTCGCCGACGGCCAGCACCAGGTCGCCCACCTGCGGGTCGCCGGTGTCGTTGATGGCCAGCGCCGGCAGCTTCTGGCCATGGGGGACGTCGATCTTCAGGACCGCCAGGTCGGTCCGCGGATCGGCGATCATGATGTGCGCCGGAAACTCCCGCCGGTCGGCGAGGGAGACCGTGATCTGCTGGCCGCCCTCGATGACGTGGTTGTTGGTGACGATGATCCCGTCGGAGCGGACGATCACGCCCGAGCCCAGGGAACCCACGACCTGGTCGCGCGGCGCCCCGATGCCGAACAGCTGCCAGAAGGGATCGACCTGCTGTCGCACAAGGCGCTTCGAGGAGATGTTCACGACCGCGGGCGCGACCTTTTTCACCACCGGGGCGAAGGACAGGTGGATCGCCGCCGCGCTGGTCGGCACGGCGCGCGTCGGCGCAGGCAGCGGCACCTGGGCCTTGCTGTTCCCGGAAGGGGAACAGGCGGCGAGGATCACGAGTGCGGGCGCGAGGACGCGAAAGGCGCGCATGGATTCTCCCGGAGAAGCTCGCCGCGGCGGGCTGGAAACGAGCCGCACTCTCCTCAGGTTTCAGGCGCAAAAATGGCGCAGGTTCAAGCCTTCTGAGGCTCCGGCGCGGGCGCATGGGCCGTCGCCGCGCCCACCAGCGTCGCCGCGGCGAGCAGCACGGCGGCCACATAGATCGCCAGCCCCGGGGCGTGCAGCGACGTATCGTGGCGCAGCGACCAGGCGAAGGTCTCGCCGAAGATCACCGGGCCGATGATCGAGGCGATGCCCTGCAGGCTCTGCATGGCGCCCTGCAGCTGACCCTGCTGGTTTGGCGCGATGCGGCGGGTCAGCAGCCCCTGGAGCCCGGGCATCAGAAGGCTGGAGAAGGCGAAGACCGGCGCGCCTGCGAGGTAGATCCAGCCCTGCGGCGCCCAGCCGTACCAGAGGAAGCCCGCGGCGCCGATGACGCCGCCCGCCAGCACCGTCCGCCGCTCGCCGAGCCGCGCCACGATCGGTCCGACGAGGAACATCTGGACGATGACGCCGAGCACGCCGGTGAGCAGGAAGGTGAAGCCCAGCACACGCGGCGACCAGCCGTAGCGGTAGGAGGTGTAGAGGACGAAGATGGTCGGGAGCACCACCTGCGAGAGCTGGAACAGGAAGCCGACCGCCGCCAGGCCAAGGAGGCCGGGCCGCGAACGAAGCAGACCGAGCGAACCCACGGGATTGGCCCGCTTCCAGTCAAAGGCCCTCAGCCGCCGCGCCTGCGGCAGGGATTCGGGCAGGATCAGCAGGCCGTAGAACCAGTTGAGCGTGGTGATCGCGGCGGCGGCGATGAACGGCGTGCGCAGGTCGTGCTGACCCAGCAGACCCCCGAGCGTCGGACCGATGATGAAGCCGAAGGAGAACGCCGACTGCAGCAGCCCGAAGGTCCTGGCGCGGTCCTGGGGCGCGGTCACGTCGGCGACGTAGGCGCCGGCCGTCGAGAAGCTGGAGGCTGTCATCCCGTTGAGGATGCGGCCGACATAGAGCCACCAGAGCGTCGGCGCGAAGGCCATGAACAGGAAGTCGACCGCCAGGCCGAAGAACGAGATCAGCAGCACCGGGCGGCGGCCCACCCGGTCCGACAGCATGCCCAGGATGGGGCCGAAGAAGAACTGCATCACGCCCCAGGTGGCGCCGAAGAACAGGTTCCACTCCGAGGCCGCGGCCGTGTCGCCGCCGGTGAACTGGCGGATCAGGTTCGGCAGGATCGGGATCATGATCCCGAAGGACACCGAGTTCATCAGCGCGCTGGCGAAGATGAATCCGAACGCGGCCTGGCGGCCGGATCGCGGCCGCCGTTCAGGCTGCGCCCGGCGCCCAGAGGCCGTCTCGCGGGCGGCGTCATCCACGACGGTTCTCCTCAGGTAAACCGGGGCGCGCGTAACAAGAACGAAATGTGTCCGCATTTCGGCGCCGCCTTCCCGCCGCCCTCGGAAGGAATGGAAACAAAGGAAGAACACTAAGAACAGCGTTATGCAAAATCGCCTACCGATGCAAGCAGCACGCGCCACCATTCGGCCAGCCGCATGAGCAGCACCTGATCGGAAAAGCCGTGCCGCGCGACGCTGTCGGCGGGAACCTGGTCGAATCCGCGGTGCTCGACACTGACCCGCGTCTCCTCGCCGACGGCCTCGAAGCGGACCTCGACCTCTGTCGTGAGCGTCGGCGGGAAGGTGGCCTGCCGATAGGAGAAGACGAGTCGCCGCGGCGGGTCCCAGGCAGTGATCCGGCCGATCTCGAAAGCCTTGCCGCCGGCCAGCGTCTCCGTCAGCCGCCCCCCTTCCCCAGGCTCGAAAGCCAGTCGCCCAGGGGCGCGGGGCGTCGTCCTGAACAGGCTGCTGGGCCGCCACCAGGCGCCGATCTCGTCCACGAACGCCTCGAAGGCGCGTTCGGGCGCCGCCTTCACGCGAAGCGCCACATAGATCTTCGAGGTCATGGACCGCGCTCGACGTGCGCCTTGAAGGCGGCGAGCTGCTCGGCCCACATCCGTTCCGCCGCCTCCAGCCACCGCTTCAGCTGCTCCATCGGTTCCGGCCTCAGCGCGTAGATCCGCACGCGCGCGTCGAATTCGGGGTGGCTCTCCTCGACCAGCCCGCACGCGCGCAGCGTCCGCAGGCGCCGGCTCATGGCGGGCGCGGGCAGCTCCAGCGCCCGCGCAAGCTCACCCGCAGGGCGCGGTCGCTCGGCCAGCATCTCCACGGCGCGCCGGCAGTGGGGATCGGCCAGCGCGGCCAGCGTGCGGTCGATCTGGGCGGAGGCTGGGCTCATGGCCAGGCCAGCACCTTCACACCTGATGCCTCGTGGTCCGCCCGCGTCATCTCCTGGACGGTCTGGCCGACCGTCCAGACATGACCCTCCAGGTCGCGACAGTGATAGGTCCGGTCGCCGTACGGCTGGGTGGCTGGCTCGACGAGAATTTCCGCGCCTGCGGCGCGGGCCCGAGCGCAATGAGCGTCGAGGTCGCTGGTCAGCTGGATGTGGACGCTCTGGGTGTTCTTGCCACCGAGCGAGGCCGGCGACCGGTGATTTTCGGTCCATTCCTGGCCGACCATCAGCAAACTCTCGCCGAGCCGCATCTCCACGTGCAGCAGGCGGCCTTCCGGCCCTTCGATCAGCATGTGGAGCTCGAAACCGAACGCCCTTTCCAGCCAGGCGATGGCGGCCCTCGGATCGCGGTAGCAGAGGACGGATGTGAGGGCGGGGCGCACGTCAGTCATGTTCGGCCTCCATCAAGGACTTGCGGAACCTGAGCCCCGAGGCCTGCTCCATCTCCGCGACGGAAGGGTGCGCAACCTGCTGGCTGAAGTTCCAGACGTGGCCCTCGGGATCGAAGGCGCGGAAGATCCGCGCGCCATAGAACTGGTCCTCCGGTTCCTGGGTGATCCGCGCGCCCGCCGCCCGCGCCCGATCGCACAGTTCGTCGATCCCGCTTTCCACCGAAAGCCGCAAGAACTGGCTGTTCGCGCCAGCCAGGCTGGCCGGGCTCCGCATCGGCGCGCCCGCGATCTGGGGACCCGTCCATTCGCCTGCGATTTCAATCGGACAGCCGCGGAAGCTCAGCTCCGCATGACCCACACGACCCTGTCCATCGACCACGAGTTCGGTGATCTCGCAGCCGAACGCCCGTTCCAGCCACGCCATGGCGGCGATCGGGTCCTTGTAGAAGACGCAGGCGACGACGGCCGGGCGGATGGGCATGGCGATCTCATTTCCTTCGGCGACAATATTTCTTCTATATCGCAACTATATCGCCAAAGGAAGAGCCCCGGGCGCGAGACCCGGGGCTCATCACAGGACGTCGTGTCGGCTCAGGCCTCTTCGAAGGCGCCGGTCTGGACGGGGCCGCTGTCCTTGCCCTTCTCGGCCGGGTCGCGGTCGACGAACTCGATGACCGCGAGCGGGGCGTTGTCGCCGTAGCGGTAGCCCGCCTTGAGCACGCGGATGTAGCCGCCGTTGCGATCGGCGTAGCGCGGTCCCAGCGTGCCGAACAGCTTGCCCACCTGCTCCACGTCGCGGACGCGGGAGATGGCGATGCGGCGGGCGTGCAGGTCGCCGCGCTTGGCGAGCGACACCAGCTTCTCCACGAAGGGACGCAGCTCCTTCGCCTTGGGAAGGGTCGTGACGATCTGCTCGTGCTTGATCAGGCTGGCGGCCATGTTGGCGAACATGGCGGTGCGGTGGGCGGTCGTACGACCCAGTTTGCGGTGAGCTTTACCGTGGCGCATCTCTCAATCTCCTGGGCGCTTGGCCCGCCGGGACGTTCCCGATCGCAAGGGACGCCGTCCTTCCTGATCAAATCCCAGCCTGCTCCCGCCTGGGTCAACACGAAGCGCCGGGGCCCTCCGCCGCTGTTGCGGCTTCGACGGGCCCGGACCGCAGGAAGCGGCCCGGAGTCGGCGCGAAGTCTGACTACATCTGGTCTTCGAACTTCTTGGCCAGCTCTTCGATGTTCTCCGGCGGCCAGTTCGGCACGTCCATGCCGAGATGCAGGCCCATGCCGGCGAGCACTTCCTTGATCTCGTTGAGCGACTTGCGGCCGAAGTTCGGGGTCCGCAGCATCTCGGCCTCCGTCTTCTGGATGAGGTCGCCGATGTAGACGATGTTGTCGTTCTTCAGGCAGTTGGCCGAACGGACCGACAGCTCCAGCTCGTCCACCTTCTTGAGCAGCGCCGGGTTGAACGGCAGCTCGGGCTTGGCCTCGCCCTCGACCTTCTTCTTCGGCTCTTCGAAGGTGATGAAGATCTGCAGCTGGTCCTGCAGGATGCGCGCGGCGTAGGCCACCGCGTCGACCGGGCTGACCGCGCCGTTGGTCTCCACTTCCATCACCAGCTTGTCATAGTCGAGGCTCTGGCCCTGGCGGGTCGGCTCGACGCGATAGGCGACGCGCTTGACGGGCGAATAGAGCGCGTCGACAGCGATCAGGCCGATGGGAGCGTCCTCGGGACGGTTCATCTCGGCCGGGACGTAACCCTTGCCGGTCTGGACCGTGAACTCCATGCGCACCGTCGCCCCGTCGTCCAGGGTGCAGATCACGTGGTCGCCGTTCAGGATCTCGATGTCCGAAGGCGCCTCGATCTGGCTGGCCGTGACCGGGCCCGGGCCGGTGGCCCGAAGCGTCATGCGCTTGGGCCCTTCGGCGTGCATGCGCAGCGCCAGCTGCTTGATGTTGAGCACGATGTCGACGACGTCCTCACGGACGCCTTCGAGCGAGGAGAATTCGTGCACGACGCCGTCGATCTGGACGGCGGTGACCGCTGCGCCTTGCAGCGAGGAGAGAAGCACGCGACGCAGGCTGTTGCCGAGCGTCACGCCGAACCCGCGCTCGAGGGGCTCGGCCACCAGACGCGCCCTGCGGGAGGCGTCGGCGCCGGTCTCGATCTGCGGCTTCTCGGGACGGATAAGTTCGTTCCAGTTTCTTTCGATCACGGATGCAGGTCCCTCGAAACGCGGGATCGCCGGCCGCATCGGCGGTCCCGGCGACGGGGGGAGAAGGTGTTTAGTTCAGATACTCAGACGCGCCGGCGCTTCGGCGGCCGGCAGCCGTTGTGCGGAATGGGGGTCACATCGCGAATGGTGGTGATCGTCATGCCGACCGCCTGCAGCGCTCGCAGCGCGCTCTCGCGGCCCGAACCCGGCCCGGAGATGTTGACCTCCAGGGTGCGCACGCCGTGCTCGGCGGCCTTGCGGCCGGCGTCCTCGGCGGCCATCTGCGCCGCGTAGGGCGTCGACTTCCGGGAGCCCTTGAACCCCATCATGCCGGCGCTGGACCAGGAGATCGTGTTCCCCTGGGCGTCGGTGATGGTGATCATGGTGTTGTTGAACGAGGCGTTCACGTGCGCCACGCCCGAGGTGATGTTCTTGCGCTCGCGCCTTTTGACGCGCGCCGGTTCCTTGGCCATCGGAGATAAGCTCTCTTACTTCTTCTTGCCGGCGATCGGCTTGGCGGGGCCCTTGCGGGTGCGGGCGTTGGTGTGGGTGCGCTGGCCGTGGACCGGCAGCCCCTTGCGGTGGCGCAGCCCGCGGTAGCAGGCCAGGTCCATCAGCCGCTTGATGTTGACGGCGGTCTCGCGACGCAGGTCGCCCTCGACGGTGTAGTCGCGGTCGATGGCTTCGCGGATGTGCAGCACTTCCTGGTCGGTCAGCTCGCTCACGCGGCGGGAATCATCGATCCCCACCTTGCTCACGATCTCCCTGGCCTTCGAGGGCCCGATGCCGTGGATGTACTGGAGCGCGATCACGACGCGCTTATTGGTGGGAATGTTGACGCCAGCGATACGGGCCACGTGGGAAATTCTCCTGGTCACGCAAGAGAAGCGCGAACGGCGCCCCGGCCCTGCAACAACCAGGCATAGACCGACGCGTCCTTCGCGCTCTTTCGCGGAAGCGCCCCGTTATAGGGATCGATTTGCTTCCGTCAATGCGGAAGTCGCCAATTTGTGAATGGAAAGGCGTCGGCGCAAGACCCCCGTCCTGCCCGCGTCCTCACGCCGCAACTGCGATCAGCCTACGCAGCACGGGTTAACCAAACCATGAACTGCGCCCCGGGCGCAAATGCGGCGCCTCCGTCGCCCTTGCGCCCGAACCCCGGCCCAGGTCACCTAGCCGGGCTTCAGGGGGGATTCCATGACCAGTGCGAAGATCAGGCGGCTCGCCGTCGCGGGCGCGGCGCTGCTGGCCGCTGCGGCGGGCCAGGCGGCCGCGAAGGACCTGGTGATCCACGCGGGCCGTCTGATCGACGGGGTGAGCAAGGCGCCGCGCGTCCAGGTCTCGATCCTGATCCACGATGATCGGATCACCGCCGTCGCGCCCGGCTACGTGACGCCGGCCGGCGCGGAGGTCATCGATCTCTCCAAGGCCACGGTGCTGCCAGGTCTGATCGACGACCACGTGCACATCACCCAGAGCTTCCATCCGGGAGACCCGATCCGCAACGCGGTGACCCGCACCGACTTCGACGACGAGATCGACGGCGTGAACAATGCCCGGGCGACCCTGATGGCGGGCTTCACTTCGGCCCGCGACGTGGGGGGCGCGACGGGCGTGGTCGTGGCGCTGAGGAACGCCATCCGCAAGGGCGTCATCCCCGGTCCGCGCCTGTGGGTGGCCGGCACGCCGCTTGGGCCCACCGGCGGCCATCCCGACGCCGCCAACGGCCTGGATCCGCAACTCTCCCATCCCGGCTGGACCGACAACCTGATCGACAGCCCGCAGGAAGCCCGCAAGGCTGTGCGGCGGCTGCGCCGCGAAGGCGTCGACCTGATCAAGATCATGCCCTCCGGCGGGGTCATGTCGATCGGCGACGATCCCAAGCTGCAGCTCATGGCCGACGACGAGATCAAGGCGGTGATCGACACCGCGCACGCGCTCGGCA
>JAGWSE010000431.1 GCA_028869395.1 Alphaproteobacteria bacterium
TGCCGGTGGGGCCGTGACGCTGCTTGGCGATGATCAGCTCCGCCTTCTGGTAGACGGTTTGCATATCCGCCTGCCATTTCTCGTGGGCTTCCTGGAATTTGTCGTCGCGCTCGAAATTGGTGATCTTGGGTTCGCGCTGGGCCAGGTAATATTCATCGCGGTAGATGAACATCACCATGTCGGCGTCCTGCTCGATGGAGCCGGATTCCCGCAGGTCCGCCAGCTGGGGCTTCTTGTCCTCGCGGTTTTCCACCTGACGCGAGAGCTGGGCGAGCGCGATGACGGGGATGGCCAGTTCCTTGGCGAGCGCCTTCATGCCCTGGGTGATGGCGCTCACTTCCTGCACGCGGTTGTCGCTGCGCGAGCTGCCGCCCATGGTGACGAGCTGCAGGTAGTCGATGATCAGCAGGTCGAGGCCGACCGTGCGCTTCAGGCGTCGCGCCCGGGCGGCGAGCTTGGCCATGGTGATCCCGCCGGTGTCGTCGATGTAGAACGGCGCTTCCTGGATCTCGAGGGCCGCATCGCGGACGCGGCCGAACTCCGAGGCGTCGATCTCGCCCTTGCGCAGGCGGTCGCCGGAGACCCCGGACACCTCGGCCAGGATGCGCATGGCCAGCTGGTCGGCGCTCATCTCCAGGGAGAAGAAGGCCACCACCCCGCCGCGCACGGTCTTCTTGGAGCCGTCCGGCTGCGGCTCCCAGGCGTAGTTGCGCGCCACGTCGAAGCCGATGTTCACGGCCAGCGACGACTTGCCCATGGAAGGACGCGCGGCGAGGATGATCAGGTCCGACGGGTGCAGGCCGCCGATCTTCGAATCCAGGTCGACCAGACCGGTGGAGAGGCCCGCGAGGCCGCCATCGCGGCTGTGGGCCTCCGCCGCCATGGTGACCGCGCCGTGCAGCGCCTGGGAGAAGGGGACGAAGCCCTGGCTCACGCCGCCGCTTTCGGCGAGCTGGAAGAGCTGCGCCTCGGCCTGCTCGATCTGGTCCTTGGCGGAGAGCTCGGCATCGCCCTGCGAGGCCTGGGCCGCGATCTCGCCGCCGATCCGGATCAGGTCCCGCCTGAGCGCCAGATCATAGACGGCGCGCGCATAGTCCGGCGCATTGGCCGCCGGCGGGGCGCGATCGACGAGGTCGGCGAGATAGCGCACGCCGCCCAGCGCCTCGAAACCCGGATCGCGGGCGAACTGCTCGGCCAGGAGGATCGGCTCGGCGAGCTGGCCCTTGCGGATGTTGGTCTCGATCGCCTCGAACAGGCGCTGGTGGAACGGCTCGAAGAAGTGCCGGCCCTGCAGGTTGTCGCCCAGCCGCTCGAAGGCGGCGTTGTCGTAGAGGATGGCGCCCAGCAGCGCCTGCTCGGCCTCCACATTGGCCGGGGCGTGGGGAATCTCGACGTCGTTGGAGGGGGTTCTGAGATCGAGGGCTGGGATAATGGCCATGCGCCTATCGTTACCCGAACGCCGCGGGCGTCCGCACTGTGACATGCGGCCATGCGCGGACCTGTCCACACTTTCGAATCACCTGTGGACAAGCTTGACCGTGGAAGGCGCAAACGAAAACGGCGCGGGCCCCTCCAACCCGCGCCGTCCTCGCGTCCCGAGCTAGGCGATCACCAGTCGAGGGTCAGGCGCGCGTAAAGGTAGCGGCCGTTGAACCCGAAGGGCGAGAAGCTGGGGAAGCCGACCGCGCCCGTCGAGTTGACGATCGCCGGGGTCGGGTTCGGATACTCGTCGAACAGGTTGTCCACCCCGAGCGCGATCTGGGCGCCCATGGGCAGCTTGTACCGGCCCTCGATGTCGACCAGCGTGTGCGAGCCCGTGTGGTAGTCGAGGCTCGGCGAGTCGTTCGCCACGAGGACGTCGCCATAGTAGGTCGCCGTCGCGGTGGCGCCGAAGGCGCCCAGGCCCCAGTCGACGCTCAGCGAGTGCTTCTGGCGCGGCGTGCCCTGTTCGTAGGTGAGCACGTTGGCGCGGCCGAACAGCACCGGCGGCACGGGCAGGGCCGACAGTTGCGGCGTGGACGGCGTCTTCGTGACCCGCGTGCGGTTGAAGTTCATCGCAGCGGTGAAGTCGAAGTGGCCGAGGTCGTCGGTCGTCAGCACGTAGTGGCCGACGATGTCGATGCCGCGCGTCTCGGTGTTCACGCCGTTGATGAAGAAGCGCGCGGCGCCCAGGCCGGTCGAGCCCGGCGGGTTGATGAGGGCGAAGATCGCCTGGGACGTCGGGGAGCCGGTGGGCGAGCCCTGGATGTTCTCCGACAGCACGATGCGGTTCTTGATGTTGATCTGGTAGGCGTCGACCGTCAGCTCGAAGGGCCCGGTGTGGAAGACGCCGCCCAGGGAGTAGTTCATCGACTTCTCGGGCTCGAGCGGCTTGCCGCCGAGCGCCGTGGCGACCGGGCTGACCGAGGGGAAGGTGCCCACGTCGACCGGCGTGCTGACCCCGTTGATCAGGATGAAGTTGGTCGAGGTCGCGGTGAAGTACTGTTGCTGGAGAGCGGGCGCCCGGAAGCCGCTGGCCACCGTGCCGCGCAGGGCGAAGGCGTCGGTGAAGGCGTAGCGGGCCGACACCTTGCCGTTCACGGTCGAGCCGAAGTCGGAATAGTTCTCGTAGCGCGCCGCGGCGTCCACATCGAGGGCCGTGGTGAAGGGCGCGTCGACGTCGATGTAGGCGGCTTCGGAGTGGCGGCCCTTGTCGACCTGGTTCTCCGGCTTGAAGCCCGGGAACACCTGGGCGCCCGCCGCCTTGCCGGCTATCCCGCCGAACTCCCAGGAGGGGGTGTCGCCGGCGCCGATGGCGTAACCTTCGTGCCGGTACTCGACGCCGAAGGCGAGGTTGACCGGCTTGGCGAGGCCCGCGTCGTAGTTGCGGTCGAGGTCCAGTGAGGCGACCAGCTGGTCGTAGCGCATGGAGCCGGCGTCGAAGCTGGTGGGCGAGGCCGCGCCCATCGAGGCGTTGAGCGAATGGATGACGCCGTAGTTGATCTTGTCGTAGCCGTAGACCAGGCCGGCGTTGACGTTGAAGCCGAGGGCTTCGCCCTTCGTGCCCCCGGCGACGCTGTAGTCGTCGATGTCAGTGGTGATCAGGGGCAGGAAGCCGTTCGGATAGATCGAAGGCGTGTTGCGGGAATCGCCCGCCAGGCGCGGGAAGCCGGCGCTGTTGGTCTTGCGCTTCTGGTAGCCGCCGAAGCCGTAGAGGCTCCAGGTGTCGTTCAGCGGCAGGCTGGAGTTGGCGTAGAAGGAGGTGTCCTGTTCCTCCGGATCCCCGAACCGCGAGGTGATCCGCGGCGGGTTGAGGCGCGGGTCGAGGTCGCCGCGGCTGGTCGGATTGCGGTAGCGGTATTCGGCCGACAGCGTCAGGAAGCCCTGGTCGCCGAGCGGCAGCCCCTGCCAGCCCGCGATCTGGTAGGTCGGGCCGTCGTGCTTGGTCTGGCCGCCGGGATCGCGCGCCGTCTTCACGTCGGTGTCGTAGACGCCGTACATGGCCATGGCCTCGCCGCCGGAGCGGGCCTCGCGCAGGTGCAGGTTGATGACGCCGGCGATGGCGTCCGAGCCGTACTGGGCGCTGGCGCCGTCGCGCAGCACCTCGACGTGGTCGAGGGCGATGGTCGGGATGGCGTTCAGGTCGACGGCGGCGGAGCCGCGGCCGATCGAGCCGTTGATGTTGACCAGGGCCGAGGTGTGGCGGCGCATGCCGTCGACGAGCACGAGGGTCTGGTCGGGCGCCAGGCCGCGCAGGGTGGCGGGGCGGATCGAGTCGGTGCCGTCGGTGATCGCCGGGCGCGGGAAGTCGATGGACGGCGCAACCGTCGCCAGGGCCGAGGCGAGTTCCGGCGTGCCCTGCCGGGTCAGCGCCTTCTGGCTGATGACGTCGACCGGGGCCAGCGATTCCAGCCGGGTCCGCCCCTCGGTGCGCGTCCCGGTGACGATGATTTCCTCGACCTGGGCCGAGGTGGTGTCCGCCGGCTTCGGCGCGGTCTGCGCGAAGGCGGATGTGGCGGCCA
>JAGWSE010000432.1 GCA_028869395.1 Alphaproteobacteria bacterium
CGGCGGCGATGTCCTCGCCCTCGGCCACCTCCGCCCGATCGCCGCGGCAGCGCCAGACGAGATCCGGATCGAGGGTGATGATGGAGTAGCGGCCACGCCAGGCGCCGCCCTCGACGGATTCGAACAGGAACGCGTAGGGGCGGCCATGGCCGATCTTCAGATAGGCGGAGACCGGCGTCTCGAGGTCGTCGATCAGCCGGCTCCAGACGAGCTGGGGCGCGCCCGACTCGTAGGTGGCCGCAAAGGCGTCGAAGGCAGGCTCGACCGTCACTGGGCCGGCCCCGGCTGCCCCGGCTTGCCGGTGTCCGGCTCGAGCCCCAGCGCCGCGCGGGCGCGGGCCGCGTCGATCTTGACCTTGACCTCCTGACGGGCGGTGGCCTCGGCGCCAGCCTGCATCTCGCGGATGTAGGCCATGCTCATCTGGCCGCGGGTCTCGTCGGCGGCGCGCGCCAGCACGGCGGGATCGCCGACCCGCACGGCGGTCACCTGGCCCACCACATAGACCTGCCCCGCCTGGGCGGTGAAGACGTCGCCCGCCTTGGCGGCGAAGGCCTGTCCCAGCACTTCGGGCGGAATCTGCTGGTTCTGCCCCGCGGTCTGGCGGTTGAGGTCGGTGAGGGTCAGCACCTTTGCGCCCGCCGAGGCGGCGACCGTCTGCAGCTTCTCACCCTTCTTCACGCGGGCCGACAGCTCGTCGGCCTTCGCCTTCAGGCGGCCCGCGACGTCGCGGGCCATCCAGGCGCGGATGAGCTCCGGCTTGATCTCGGCCAGCGAGGGCATGGCGGGCGGGATGATCTTGTCAACGCGGACCGCGAAGTAGACGCCGTTGCCGGCGTCGATGAGCTCGCTCTCGCCGCCGGCGGGCAGCGAGAAGGCGGCGTCGAGGACCTTCGGGTCAAGGCCGGCGACGGGCTTGCCCTGCTGGTCCACGCCCTGCTTGGCGACCGGCGGGATGCTGACCACCGGCACGCCGGCCTTCTTGGCGGCCTCCGCGAGGGTCGCGCCCTTGGAATGGGCGTCATCGTAGACCTCGGTCAGCTGGTCGATCTTGTTGGCGGCGTCGCGCTTGCGCACCTCCGCCTCGATCTTCGGCCGGACCTCGTCGAGAGTGACCTGATGGCCCGGCGTGACCTTGTCGACGCGCACGACGGCGAGGCCGAGGTCGCCCTGCACCGCCGCGGTCTGACCCTCTTTCATCTGGAACGCGGCCTGGCCGATCTTCTGATCGGTGACCGCGCTCTGCGGCTTGTCCTGATAGGTGATGGGCTCCACGCCGAACGCCTTGGCGACGGCGGCGGCGGACTCGCCCTTCTGCAGCTGCGCGGCGATCTGGGTGGCGGTCGCCTGATCCTTCGCCGGAATCTCGTCGATGCTGCGGGTCTCGGGCTTGGAGAGCGAATCCTTCTCGAAGTCGAACTGCTTCTGCACCTGCTTGGGGTCGACCGGCGAATTGGGCGGGAGCACCTGGTCCGGACTGAAGGTCACCAGACTGAGCGCGCGGAATTCCGGCCGCATCAGCGCCTGGGCGTTCTCCTTCATGAAACTGGTGAGCTGGGCGTCGGTCGGGGGCTTGGGGGCGGGCACAGCGTTGGGGCCCAGCACCATCAGCGAGACGTCGCGGTCCTCGAGGCCGTAGACCGCGGCCATGGCGGTGTAGGCGCGCGGCACGACCAGGCCGCCGGCGATGCCCACCACGAGCTGCTGTTCGGACAGCTCGTCCTTGATGGTCTGTTCGAAGGCGGCGGGCGTGAATCCGTTGTCCGCGAGGCGCTGCTGGTAGGCCTGCTTGTCGAACCGGCCCGAGACGGGATCGAAGAAGGCCGGGATCTTCTGGATCTGCTGGGCGACCAGTTTATCCGACGGCTGCAGGCCGATGCGCCTGAGGAGCTCCGCCAGCGCGGTCTTGTTCGCTAGGTCGTCGAGCACCTCTCGGTCGAAACCGTTGTCGACGGCGACCTTCAGCGGGACCTCCTGTCCCATCTGCTGGCTGAGCTGGCCGAGGTCGCGATCGAATTCGCGCTTGAAGTCGGCCGAGTTGACGGTTCGGGAGCCGGCGGTGATCACCGCGTCGCTGAAGTGGCCGGTGAAGACATCCCGACGGATGCCCCAGACGGCGAAGGCCATGATGAGCACGCCCATCAACAGTGCGGCGACCCAGGACTTCGCGAAGCGGCGGAAGGCGGCGAGCATCGAGACCCTTTCGGGGCGGCAGGTTGAGGGGCCGGTATAGTGGAGGCCGCTCCCCACCCGCAAGCGCGTGACAGCGGCTGCGGCATGGCTTAACCGCGGGTCCGGACAGACGATTTCGTCGTCGGACGCAAGAGAGGCCAAATGACCGCGCCGCAGCCGCTGATCGCCGGAAACTGGAAGATGAACGGTCTTTCGGACTCACTGACGGAAGCGGAGGCGATCGCGGAGGGGGCGGCCCAGGCGAAAGCCCGGGTGGCGATCTGCCCGCCCGCGCTGCTGATCCCCGAAATGAGCCGCCGGCTGGCCGGCTCCAAAGTCGCTGTCGGCGGGCAAGACGCCCACTGGGAGGACGCCGGCGCCCATACCGGCGACATCTCGGCGCCCATGCTGGCCGACGCGGGGGCGAGGATGGTGATCCTCGGCCACTCTGAGCGGCGCAGCGGCCACTGCGAGACGGACCATGTCGTGGCCGACAAGGTGCGCGCGTCGCTGCGCGCGGGGCTGGAGCCCATCGTCTGCGTCGGCGAGAGCCTGGAGGAGCGCAAGTCCGGGCGGGCGCTGGCTGTGGTCACTGGCCAGGTGAGGGGCTCGCTGCCCGCCGAGCTGGCCGGCCACGCTTTCGCGGTGGCCTATGAGCCCTGCTGGGCGATCGGCACGGGATTGACGCCGACGACGGCCGAGATCGAGGAGATGCACCGGGCGATCCGCGCCACCCTGGTCGAGATGTTTGGCGCGACCGCCGAGGACGTCCCGATCCTCTACGGCGGCTCGGTGAAGCCCTCGAATGCGGCCGAGATCCTTCACGCGGCGGAGGTAGGCGGTGCGCTGGTGGGCGGCGCCTCGCTGAAGGCCAGGGATTTCCTGGCGATCGTGCAGGCGGCCTAACCGGGCGTCTCCGGCGGGCCTTTCAGCTCGACCGTGTTGCCCTCGGGGTCGCGGACATAGATCGAGAAGCCGGCGCCGTCGGCCCCGTAGCGAGGACCTTCCTCGACGATGGCGACGCCATGGTGGGCGAGATGGTCGCGGATGGCGGCGACCTCGAAGGGACGCACCTGCAGGGCGAAGTGGTCGAGATTGCGCGCCTCCGCCCCGGGACCCGCGCCGCCCGCCCGGCCGAGCGGACCGTCGAGCGTGACAAGGTCGATCATCTGGGCGCCGGCGCGGATGTGCGTGAGGCCGAGCTCGGGACGGTCGCGGTCGACGGTCAGGCCGAGGACATCACAGTAGAAGGCGAGCATGGCCGCCTTGTCGCGCACGCGCAGCACGATGTGGTCGAAGCCCGCGACGCTGATCGGATGGCCCATAGGGCGAAGATTACAGCAAAAGCCCGAACAGTCGGCAGTCGCGGCGCTCGCCGTCGCGCAGGACGTGACCGCGGAGCAGGCCCTCCTCCTGGAAGCCGAGCTTCTGCAGGAGCATCTCCGAGCGACGATTGCCAAGGTGTGTGCGTGCGGTGAGCCGGCGCAGCCCCGCGGTGGCGGCGAAGGCGAGCACGGCCTGCATGGCCTCGTCGGCGTAGCCCTGGCCCCAGCTGCCGCGGCCCAGCATGAAGCCGACCTCAGCGCGCTTGTGCCGACGGTCGATGTCGGAGAGGTCGCAGCATCCGACGAAGGCCTGGGCGGCCATGGTCCGGATGGACCAGTAGATGGCGCCGCCGTCGGCCATTTCGGCGACCTGGGCGCGGACGATCTCGGACAGCAGATCCGGATCGTCGATCTCGGGGACGTCCCAGTAGGCCATGACCTCTGGATCATCCATCAGCGGAAACAGGTCGGCGGCGTCGGCTTCCGCCAGCGGCTCGAGCTTGAGCCGTTCGGTCTCCAGGATGGCGAGGCGCGGCTTGGCGAAGGGAATCATCGGCTTGTCAAAAGAGGGCGACCACCTAGGTATGGCCATGAAGCGGGGTTCCTGATAGAGCGCGCGCTTCATTTCGGCCTGGTGTGGCCGCCCGAGCGCACCGTAACCGCAAGGCTCGCATGCTTCTGACCCTCCTGCTTGTGATCGAGATCATTGTCAGCGTGCTGCTGGTGATCGTGGTGCTGATGCAGCAGTCGGAAGGCGGCGCGCTGGGCATCGGCGGCGGGCCCTCCGGGTTCATGACGGCGCGCGGGGCCGGCGACCTGCTGACCCGCACCACCTGGATCCTGGCGGGGCTGTTCTTCGCCCTGGCCATGGCGCTGACCCTGGTGTCGGGGCGCGAGCGCGCGGCCTCCTCGATCGTCGACCGGCTGAAGATCAACGCCATCAACCCGGCCGCGACCCAGCCGCCGCCACAGGCGCCGCCGACCGGGCAGACCCCCGGGCAGGCCCCGGGCCAAGGCGCGCCTCAGTCCGCGCCCTTCCAGGCGCCTGCGCCAACGGTTCACAATCCCTTCATGAGCGGGCTGCCGACCGCGCCTGCGGCCACGCCGGCGCCGGCCCCCGCCGCGCCGCCCGCGAAGTGAGCGGCGCGGCTGCGCGCCGCGCTTTTTGGACCTGACCTCCACCGAATCGCTGCTACTCTGAACGCCCATGGCCCGGTACATCTTCATCACCGGGGGCGTGGTCTCTTCCCTTGGCAAAGGTCTCGCTTCCGCCGCTCTCGGCGCGCTTCTGCAGGCCCGTGGGTACAGGGTCCGCCTCCGCAAGCTCGACCCGTATCTGAACGTCGATCCGGGGACGATGAGCCCCTATCAGCACGGCGAGGTCTTCGTGACCGACGACGGCGCGGAGACGGACCTCGACCTCGGACACTACGAGCGGTTCACGGGCGTCAACGCGACCCGCGACGACAACATCACCACGGGCCAGATCTACAAGAAGATCATCGAGAAGGAGCGGCGCGGCGACTATCTCGGCGCGACGGTCCAGGTGATCCCGCACGTCACCGGCGAGATCAAATCCTTCGTGCTCTCCGATCCGGGCCCGGACGTGGACTTCGTCCTGGTCGAGGTGGGCGGCACGGTGGGCGACATCGAGGGCCTGCCGTTCTTCGAAGCGATCCGCCAGATGGGCAACGACCTGCCGCGCCGGCACGCGGTTTACATCCATCTCACGCTGATGCCCTATATCCCGAGCGCGGGCGAATTGAAGACCAAGCCGACCCAGCACTCGGTCAAGGAGCTGC
>JAGWSE010000433.1 GCA_028869395.1 Alphaproteobacteria bacterium
GGGCCGAGGAAGCCTTTTCTGGTACGCCGCTGATCCTGATCGTAGGTCAGCGCCGCGCCGGCAAGACCACGCGCTTGCGAAAGGTGGGAGAAGCCGGGCGGACCTAGGTTACGGCGCTCGCCTGATCGGACGCGATTACCCCATTCAGCGAAGCAACGTGCGGTGAGGACTCTGGACACCCCACGGCCCTCCGCCCGCATTCCTGACGGCCTAAAGATCCGCCATTCACGCTAGCACGTTCTCGGCTCCCGGCGCTCCTGGCCTCCAACCTCCGAATAGAACGGTGTTCGCCCGATCCACCTCTCGAAGAACGCAGAATTCACCGACCTAAACGCCGACCTAAAACGCAATGCCGCTTCGCCAACTCGACCCATCCAAAGGCGGCCTTTGATTTATTTAGCGAATTTGGTAGGCCGGCTGGGAATCGAACCCAGGACCATTCGATTAAAAGTCGAATGCTCTACCGCTGAGCTACCGGCCCTCAACGCGGGCCCCTCTTAGGCGCCGCGACCACGAGGCGCAAGCGGGCAGGTCTTAACACGGCCATGGTCTCGATTAGATTGCGGCTTCGATGCGCCCAGCCCTCGTTCCCGTCGCCGTCGCCTGCGCAACACTCGCGCTCGGGGGCTGCATCACCAGTTCCTCGCGGCACCCCGGCCGCGTTGAAACCACCAGCCAGGCCGAGCGGGACAGTGTCACGGGGGCGGTCTCGGCGCCGCTTCGCGACTTCAACCTCCTGCGAACCAAGATTCCCTCGGTGCTGCTGGAGGCGATGGCCGATCCGTACTATCGGCCCGGCGGGCGGCTCACCTGCAGCGACATCGTGGCGATGGTCGTTCCGCTGGACATCGCGCTCGGCCCCGACCTCGACGCGCCGCCGCCGGCCAAGGAGGGCCTAACGCAACGCGGCCGCGGCGCCACCCTCAGCGCAGTGGCGGGGGCGACAGCGGGGGTGATCCCGTTCCACAGCTGGATCCGCAAGCTGACGGGGGCGGAACAGCACGACGACTACGTGCAGTCGGCGATCAAGGCCGGCAGCGTCCGGCGCGCCTATCTCAAGGGCCTGGGCGAGGCCAAGGGCTGCCCGCCCCCGGCCACGCCCTCGCACCTCACCACCGGCAAGCCCGTCATCGACCAGTCCCTCAGACCGCGCTATCCGACGCACCTGCCTGTCGCGCGAGGGCCTGACGGCGGAACGCCTCCAGTCGACCCGCCGCAATAGCCGCCCGGATCTCCGCCATCAGAGCCTGGAAGAAGGCCAGGTTGTGCCAGGAGATCAGCACCCGCCCGAGGATCTCGTCCGCCTTGACGAGGTGATGCAGATAAGCCTTTGAATAGTGGGAGCTCGCCGGAACTTGGATGCTGGGATCCAGCGGCGTCTTATCCTCGGCGAAGCGGGCGTTCTTCAGGTTGATGGGCCCCTCCCAGGTCCAGGCCTGGCCATGGCGGCCCGACCGGGTCGGCAGCACGCAGTCGAACATGTCCACCCCGCGCGCCGCCGCCTCGATGATGTCGACCGGCTTGCCGACGCCCATCAGGTAGCGGGGCCGCTCCGCGGGCAGCATGGCGGGCGCATACTCCAGCACCTCGACCATACCCTGGTGTCCCTCTCCGACCGCCAACCCTCCGATCGCGTATCCGTCAAAGCCGATCTCCGTCAGCCGCTCGGCGGATTCGCGGCGCAGCGCCTCGACCTGACCGCCCTGCTGAATGCCGAACAGGGCCTGCACGTCGCGGCGCCCGAAGGCGGCCCGGCAGCGTTCGGCCCACCTTGCGGAGCGGCGCATCGCCTCCGCCACCCGATCCTCGGCCGCAGGCAGCCCCACCAGCTCGTCCAATTGCATGACGATGTCCGAGCCCAGGAGGTCGGCCTGAATCTCCATGGACCGTTCCGGCGAGAGCACGTGGCGCGAGCCGTCGACGTGGCTCTGGAAGGTCACGGCGTCCTCGGTGACCTTCGAGATCCTCGAAAGGGACATCACCTGGAAGCCGCCTGAATCCGTCAGGATCGGCTTCTCCCACCGCATGAACCGGTGGAGCCCGCCCAGCCGCGCGACGCGCTCCGCGGAGGGCCTGAGCATGAGGTGGTAGGTGTTGCCGAGGATGATGTCCGCCCCGGTGGCCGCCACCTGGTCGACGGTCAGGGCCTTTACCGTCCCCGCGGTGCCCACGGGCATGAAAGCGGGCGTGCGTATGTCCCCGCGAGGCGTGGTGAGCACGCCCGCACGCGCGGCGCCGTCCGTCGCCTCGACGCGGAACGGAAAGGCCGCCATCAGGCCGCCCGCCAGAGCAGCGAGGAGTCGCCGTAGGAATAGAACC
>JAGWSE010000434.1 GCA_028869395.1 Alphaproteobacteria bacterium
AATAGATCCGCGCGCTGCACGACGTACTCGGCATGTGAAATCTGCACATTGGCCATGGCGATGCGCAGGTTCTGCGCGTGCGCCAGCGCCTCCGCGATGACCGCCTGCAGGTGCGGATCCCTGAAGATATCCGGGTAGCTCACCGAGGGAAGCGGCGCGGCCTTGGTCGGCGCAGGATAGGCCGCGCCCGTGGGCCAGCTCGGCGGGATGGCCGGGTTGGGGCGCACGTAGTGCGGCTCGAGCGTGCAGCCGGCGAGCAGGCTTGCCGTCAAGCCGAGCGCGAGCAGGGATTTCACGCCGGCGCCTCCTGCTCTCCGCCGCCCGCTTCCGGGTGCTGTTCGCGCCCGCGCTTGTGGAAGATCCGCCGCACGAGGACGAAGAACATCGGCACGAAGATGATCGACAGCAGGGTCGCGGTCAGCATGCCGCCGATCACCGCCGTCCCGATGGCGATGCGGCTCTTCGCGCCGGCGCCGGTCGCGATGGCCAAAGGGAAGACGCCGCTCATGAACGACAGGCTGGTCATGATGATCGGGCGCAGCCTCAGTCGCGCGCCTTCGAGCGCGGCCTCAACCGCGCCGCGGCCCCGCTTCTGCGCGGCTTCGGCGAATTCGACGATCAGGATGGCGTTCTTCGCCGAGAGGCCCATGGTCGTGAGCAGGCCGACCTGGAAGTAGACGTCGTTCGAAAGGCCTCTCAGCCACACTGCCAGCGCCGCGCCCAGGAGGCCGAGCGGCACCACCAGCATGACCGAGAACGGCACTGACCAGCTCTCGTAGAGCGCGGCCAGACAGAGGAAGATCACGACCAGCGAGACCGCGTAAAGGATGGGCGCCTGGCCGCCCGACAGCCGCTCCTGGTACGACAGTCCGCTCCAGTCCGCCGCCAGGCCGGGGAACTTCGCGACGATCTGCTCCATGTGCTTCATGGCCTCGCCGGTGCTCTTGCCCGGCGCCGCGTCGCCCTGGATTTCGTAGTCCGGCAACCCGTTGAAGCGGGTCAGCGTCGTGGGCGCCTGGCCCCAGCTCACGTCGGAGAACGAGGAGAAGGGCGCCATCTCGCCGCTCGTCCCGCGGACGAACCAGTCGCCGAGGTCTTCGGGCCGGCTGCGGTACGGCGCATCGCCCTGGACATAGACCCGCTTCACGCGGCCGCGGTCGATGAAGTCGCCGACATAACTCCCGCCCCAGGCCGTGGTCAGGGTCGAATCCACGTCGCTCTGCGAGAGACCCAGGGCCCCCGCCTTGGCCGTATCCACGGAGACGTGAAGCGTCGGGTTGTCCTTCAGCGCATTCTCGCGCACGCCCGTCAGGATCGGATCCTGCCTCGCCTGCGCCAGCACCTGGTTCATCTCCTGCTTGAAGACGTCGCGCGGGAGCCCGCCGGAGTTCTCCAGCTCCATGGTGAAGCCGCTCGCCTGTCCGAGACCGCGAACCGCGGGCGGGCTGAGCGCATAGAAGCTGGCGTCGCGCAGATTGGCGAAGTGCTTCATCGCACGCTGGGCGACCGCCTCGGCGGTGTTGGCGCTTCCCGGCCGCTGGTCCCAGGGGACGAGGTGCAGGAAGCCGCGGCCGGCGTTCTGACCCGAGCCCGCCTGGTTGCCGCCCAGCACCATGAACATGGTGGCGACGTTCTTCTTCTCGGTCGTCAGGAAGTAGTGCTCGATCTCCTTGGCGACGGCCAGGGTGCGGGCCTGGGTGGCCCCTGGCGGCAGGGTGAACTGCAGCATCAGCGCACCCTGATCCTCCACCGGCACGAAGCTGGTGGGCAGCCGTATGAAGATGATCACCAGGAGGGTGACGAGCGCTGCGTACACGATCAGCGCCGGGCGGACGTTCTCGATCACCCGGCGGATGAAGTTCCGGTAGCGGTCGGCGAGCGCGAAGAAGCGTGCGTTGAACCAGGCGCCGAACGCCGCGAGCTTCCGGTCGAGCCACGCCTCCTCCTCGCCGGGACGCTTCAGGAGGTTCGCGGCGATGGCCGGCGAGAGCACCAGGGCGACCATCACCGACAGCGCCATCGACGAGACGATGGTGATGGAGAACTGCCGATAGATCACGCCGACCGAACCGCCGAAGAAGGCCATCGGCAGGAACACCGCCGAGAGCACCAGCGCGATGGCGATCAGGGCGGTCTGCACCTGGTCCATCGATTTGATGGTCGCCTCGCGGGGCGTGAGGTCCGGCTCCTCGCTCAATATCCGCTCGACGTTCTCCACGACGACGATCGCGTCGTCGACCAGCAGGCCGATGGAGAGCACCATCCCGAACAGGGTGAGCGTGTTGATGCTGTAGCCGGCGATCCCCAGCACGCCGAAGGTGCCGAGCAGCACCACCGGCACCGCGATCGCCGGGATGAGCACCGCCCGCCAGCTCTGCAGGAAGACGAACATCACGATGACCACCAGGATCACCGCCTCGAAGAGGGTCTGCACGACCTCCCGGACCGAGAGCTTGATGTACTGGGTGCTATCGTTCGGGAAGGCGAACTTGTAGCCGGGCGGCAGGTCCTTGGACTGACGGGCGACCTCCGCACGGACCAGCGCCGCGGTCTTAAGGGCGTCCGCGCCGGGGGCCAGCATCACCGCGATGCCCGAGCCGGGGTGACCGTTCAGTCGGGGCTGGAACCCGTAGCTCTCGCTGCCGAGCTCAACCCGGGCCACGTCCTCCAGCAGGACCTTGGAGCCGTCCGACTGGGTCTTGACGATGATCTTCTTGAACTGATCGGGCGAGGTCAGGCGCGAGCGCGCCGTCACCGTGGCGTTCAGCATCTGGGTCGCCGCCGACGGCTGGCCGCCGATCTCGCCCGCCGCGACCTGGGTGTTCTGCGCCTTGATGGCGGCGATCACGTCGCTGGGCATCAGCTTGTAGCTGGCCAGCTTGAACGGATCGAGCCAGATGCGCATGGCGTACTGGGAGCCGAAGACGTTGACGTCGCCGACCCCGGAAATGCGCCCTATCGGCTCCTGCAGGTGCGAGACGAGGTAGTCGCCGATGTCGGCGCTCGTGGAGCGATCGCTCTCATCGTAGAGCGCGATGACCATCAGGAAGTCGGGGTTCGACTTGGTCACCGTCAGGCCCTGCGCCTGCACCTCCTGCGGCAGCCGGGGCAGCGCCTGCTGCACCTTGTTCTGCACCTGCACCTGGGCGATGTCGGGGTTGGTCCCCTTCTGGAAGGTGACGGTGACGTTGACCTGTCCCGACGAGCTGGACGTGGTCTGGAAGTAGATCATCCCGTCCAGACCGGTGAGCTGCTGCTCGATCACCTGGGCGACGCTGTTCTCCAGCACCTCGGCCGAGGCGCCCGGATAATTGGCGTGGATGTTCACCTCGGGCGGGGCGATGTCGGGGTACTGCTCGATCGACAGCGAGCGGATGCCGAAGGCGCCCGCCAACATGATGACGATGGCGATCACCCAGGCGAAGACCGGGCGGTCGATGAAGATACGCGAGATCATCCCCGCCTGCCGCGGTCATTCCCGCCCTGGGCAGGCGCGCCGAGGTGCTGCGGGGAGCCTGCCGGCACCGGCTTGACGGCCTGGCCTGGACGGACCCGGTCGAGCCCCTCGGTGATCACCCGGTCCCCGGCCTCGAGGCCCGAGGTGACGAGCCAGGCGTCGCCCACCGTGCGGTCGGCGGTGATCGCGCGCAGCTGCGCCTTGTTGTCCGGCCCGATGATATAGACCGTGGCGTTGCCGCGCGGATCGCGGGTGACCGCCTGCTGCGGCACGAGGATCGCGTTCGGGGCGATGGCCTGCGACAGCCGCGCGCGCACGAACATGCCGGGCAGCAGCAGCCCCTGCGGGTTCGGGAACCGGGCCCGCAGGGTCACGGCGCCGGTGTTCGGATCGACGATCGCCTCTGCGAACTCGATCTTGCCCTTCAGCGGATAGACGCTGCCGTCCTCGAGGATCAGCTGCACGCCGGCCTCCGCCGGCATCACGCCGCCCTTCGAAAGCTCCTGCCGCAGCTCCAGCAGGTCGGAGCTCGACTGCTGGATGTCGACGTACATCGGATCGAGCCGCTCGATGGTGGTGAGCGCGTTCGCCTGACCGTTGGTGACCAGCGCGCCCGTCGTCACCCTGGAGCGGCCGATGCGGCCGCTGATCGGCGCCGGCACCCGCGTGAAGCGCAGGTTGATCTGCGCGGTCTGCAACGCAGCCCGGGTCTGGGCCACCTGGGCGGCGGCCTGCTTCGCGGCGGCCACGGCGTCGGTGTAGTCCTGCTTGCTCACCGCCTCGATCGCGGCCAGCGGCTTGTAGCGGGCGGCCTTGGCCTGGGCGGCGGCGTAGGAGGCCTGGGCGTTCGCCAGGTTCGCCTGGGCCTGGGCGACGGCTGCGGAATACAGGCTGGGATCGATCTCGTAGAGCGTCTGGCCCTGCTGGACGATCGAGCCTTCCACGAAACGCCGCGCCTTGATGATGCCGTTGACCTGCGGCCGCACGTCGGAGGTCTCGTACGCGCTGGTGCGTCCCGCCAGCTCGATCTCCAGCGGCACAGCCTGGCTCTTCAGCACGACGTAACCCGCCTCCGGCGTCGGCGGCGTCCGCATCGGCTTCTTTCCGCCGCAGGCGGCCAGCAGGAGCAGCAGTCCAAGCGCAGGCAAATGTCGTGTCTTGATCGGCATTCAGACCGGGCGACAGGTTGTGGAGGAACCCCGTTACGGGGTCTGACGGGAAGACGCCAGCCTGCACGTCAGACGGGGCTTCGTTCCCCCGGAAACGCGGCGCCAGAATGTCGAAATGTTTCTAGGCCGCAAGCACAGCGGTTTTTTCGAAATCTACCAACGGTTTTCGTCAGATGTGGAGCACGCGGCCATAAGCATCGAGCGAAGCTTCGTGCATCGCCTCGCTCATGGTCGGGTGCGGGAAGACCGTCGCCTGCAACTCCGCTTCGGTGGCTTCCAGCGTCATGGCGAGCGCGAATCCCTGGATCATTTCGGTGACCTCCGCGCCGATCATGTGCGCCCCGATCAGCGCGCCGGTGCGTCCGTCGAAGATCGTCTTCACGAACCCCTCGGTCTCGCCCATGGCGATCGCCTTGCCGTTCACCCGGAACGGAAAGCGGCCGACCTTCGGCTCCAGGCCCTGCTCCTTCGCCTGCGCCTCGGTCAATCCCACCGAGGCGACCTGCGGATTCGAATAGGTGCAGCCCGGGATCGGTGAATGCAGGTTCGTGGGCTTCAGCCCAGCGATATGCTCCACGCAGTGGATGCCCTCGTGGCTCGCCTTGTGCGCCAGCCAGGGCGGCCCCGCCACGTCGCCGATGGCGTAGAGCCCGGCGACGCCGGTCCCGCCATGGTCGTCGGTGACGATGTGCGTGCGCTCGACCTTCACGCCCAGCGACTCCAGGCCGAGATTCTCGACGTTGCCGACGATGCCGACGGCCACGATGGCGACGTCGCCCTCCAGGGTCTCGGCCTTGCCGTTCGCCTCGATCTCGACCGCGACGCCGCTCTTCGTCTTGCTCAGCTTTTTGACGTTGGCCGCCACGCGGAAGCCTATTCCGCGCTTCTCGAAGGCCTTGTGAGCGGCCTTGGAAACCTCTTCGTCCTCCACCGGCAGGATTCTCGGAAGCATCTCGACCACGGTCACCTCCGAGCCCAGCGCGCGGTAGAAGCTCGCGAACTCGATGCCGATCGCCCCTGAGCCGATGACCACCAGCTTCTTCGGCGCGGACTTGGGGACCAGCGCTTCGCGGTAGGTCCACACTCGCTCCCCGTCCGGCTCCAGGCCGATCTCCGGGAAGGTCCGCGCCCGGGCGCCGGTCGCCAGGATCACGTGCCTGGACTGCAAGGCACGCTCGCCGCCCTTGTTCAGAGCCACGTGGACCTTCGGCGCAGGGCTGCCCTTCTCCAGGCGCGCGGTCCCCTCGATCACCTCGATCTTGTGCTTCTTCATCAGGAATCCGACGCCGGCGTTCAGCTGCGCCGCAACCTTGCGCGAGCGCTGGATCACCTTCGTGAAGTCATAGCCGCGGTTCTCCGCCGAGAGGCCATAGTCGCCGAGGTGAGACAGCTGCTCGTAGACGTCGCCCGAGCGCAGCAGCGCCTTGGTCGGGATGCAGCCCCAGTTCAGGCAGATGCCGCCCAGCTCCGCGCGCTCGACGATGGCCGTCTTCAGGCCCAGCTGCGCCGAGCGGATTGCGGTCACATAGCCGCCGGGCCCCGACCCAACGACAACCACATCGAAATCCGTGGCCATTCTCTTCTCCGCTAATCCCCAGCGAGGGGACTCCTGCTGAATCGCCGCTTCCATCCGCGCCCGCGTGCGGATCGGCGGCGGGTCAGACGATCATGGTGATCGGGTCTTCGATCAGCGCCTTGAAGGCGGCAAGGAAGCGCGCGCCCGTCGCCCCGTCCACGACCCGGTGATCGCAGGTCAGGGTGACCGTCATGACGGTCGCGATGGCCAACTGGTCGCCGCGCACAACGGGCCGCTTCTCGCCCACGCCCACGCTCATGATCGCGCCCTGCGGCTCGTTGATGATCGAGGCGAAGGACTTGATGCCGAACATCCCGAGATTGGAGATCGAGAAGGTGCCGCCCAGGAACTCCTCGGGCTTCAGCTTCCGGTTCCGAGCTCGTTCCGCCAGATCCCTGGATTCCTTCGCGATCTGCGCCAGGCCCTTGGTTTCCGCCTGGAACACGATCGGGGTGATCAGCCCGCCCTCGATGGCCACCGCCATGGCGATATCGGCGTGGTGATGCATGGCGATGCCCTCGGGCGTGTAGGAGGCGTTGGCCTCCGGCACCCGCTTGAGGGCTGCGGCGGCGGCCTTGATCACCATGTCGTTGACGGAGACCTTGACGCCCTCCTTCTCCAGGAGGCCGTTGATCTTGCTGCGCGCCGCAAGCAGCGCATCGATCTCGAGGTCGATGTTCAACGGGAAGTGCGGCACGTCGCGGAAGCTTTCGGTCATCCGCCGCGCCACGGTCTTGCGCATGCCGTCGAGCGGGATGAGGTCGTAGCTGCCGGGCGCGATGCC
Organism: Alphaproteobacteria bacterium; assembly: GCA_028869395.1. Lineage (GTDB taxonomy): Bacteria > Pseudomonadota > Alphaproteobacteria > Caulobacterales > Caulobacteraceae > Phenylobacterium. The sequence goes on from JAGWSE010000434.1 coordinate 6,987, forward strand.
CTGCTGCTCGAGGCTCAGCACCTGGCGCGGCGCCTGGCCGGTCGCACCGGCCGGTGCGGGGCCCTTCGCCTGCGGCTGGCCTGCGGCCGCGCGCTGTCCGGGCTGGGCGGTCTCGACGTCGGCCTTGATGATCCGTCCGTGCGGGCCGGAGCCCTTCAGGGTGGAGAGGTCGATCCCCTTCTGCTCGGCGATCCGCTTGGCCAGCGGCGACGCGAAGATCCGCTCGCCCGGCGCCGCGGCTGTGAAAGCTGGCGCGGACTGCGGTGTGGGCTCGGCCGCCGCCTGCGGCTTCGGCTCGGGAGCCGGCGCAGGCTTCGGCGCCTCCGCCTTCGCCGGCTGCGGGGCCGGCGGAGCAGGGCTCTCGCCCTCGCCCGACAGGCGGGCGATCGGCGTGTTGACCTTCACGCCCTCGGTCCCTTCCGGCACCAACAGGTCCTCGACGACGCCTTCGTCGACGGCTTCCACCTCCATGGTCGCCTTGTCGGTCTCGATCTCGGCGATCACATCGCCCGAGGAGACGGTGTCGCCTTTCTTCACGTGCCACTTGGCGAGCGTCCCCTCCTCCATGGTGGGCGACAGCGCGGGCATGAGGACGTCGATGGACATGCGGTCAGATGCTCGGTTGGGCTTCGACCGGGATCGCGGGCGTCCGGCGGGCCTTGCGGCGCGTCCGGCGCTCCTCGTCGGTCTGGTCTTGATGAATGGCGGGCTCGGGTGCGACCCGGATGGCTCCGCGATGGCTGTGGCCGGCCAGGGTGTGCGTCATGCCGGCTCCTTCGACAGGTGCGATAGCGAAGTGGCGTTGGCTTCCCAGTTCCGCCCGTCGAACGCCTCGATGCGGATCTCCAGCCCCTCGGTCTCGTCCAGGCAGCGGGAATTGATGCTCCAGCCGTCCGGGTTCGACCTCGGCCGGTAGAAGCTCTTCACCCCGCATTCGGCGCAGAACAGGTGCTTCGCGACCCCGGTGTTGAATCTGTACTCGGTCAGCGCGTCCGCGCCCGCGAGCAGCCGGAAGCGGCTCTCCGGCACGATCACGTGCACGAAGCCGGTCTTGGCGCAGATCGAGCAGTTGCAGCTCTGCGCCTCGACCACGTCGGGAAGCGCCGCTTCGAAACGCACCGCCCCGCAGTGACAGCCGCCCGACCGCCAGGTGAAGGGCGTTCCGCTCATTTGTAGCTGACCGCCTTGGCCGCCTGCACGATCTTGTCGACCGAGGGCAGCGACAGCGCCTCGAGGTTGGCCGCATAGGGCAGCGGCACGTCCTCCTGGCAAACCCGCGCGGGCGGGGCGTCCAGGTAGTCGAAGGCGTGCTCGACCACGCGTGCGGCCACCTCGGCGCCGACGCCCATCGGGCCCCAGCCTTCCTCGACGGTGACCAGCCGGTTCGTCTTCCTGACGCTCTCCACCACCGTCTCGTGATCCAGCGGCCGGATCGTGCGCAGGTCGATGACTTCGGCCTCGATGCCGTCCGCTGCGAGCTTCTCGGCGGCCTCCAGGCAGAAGCCCACCATCCGGGAGTAGCTGACGATGGTGACGCCGTCACCTTGCCGGCGGACCTTGGCCTTGCCGATCGGCAGCACCCAGTCGACGCCTTCCGGGACGTCGAACTCCTGGCCGTACATCATCTCGTTCTCGAGGAAGACGACGGGGTTCGGGTCGCGTATGGCGGCCTTCAACAGGCCCTTGGCGTCGGCGGCGTCATACGGCGCGATGACCTTCAGGCCCGGAACGTGGCCGTACCAGGCGGCGTAGTCCTGGCTGTGCTGCGCGGCCACCCGGGCCGCGGCGCCATTGGGGCCCCGGAAGACCACCGAGCAGTGCACCTGACCGCCTGACATGTAGAGCGTCTTCGCCGCAGAATTGATAATCGCGTCAATGGCCTGCATCGCGAAATTGAAGGTCATGAACTCCACGATCGGCTTCAGCCCGGCCATCGCCGCGCCGACGCCCACACCGGTGAAGCCGTACTCGGTGATCGGCGTGTCGATCACCCGCCGGTCGCCGAACTCCTGCAGCAGGTCGCGGCTGACCTTGTAGGCGCCCTGGTACTGCGCGACCTCCTCGCCCATCAGGAAGACGTCGCCGTCGCGGCGCATCTCCTCGGCCATCGCGTCGCGCAGGGCGTCGCGCACGGTCTGCTTGACCATGCTGGTCCCGGCCGGGACCTCCGGATCCTTCAGCGGCCGGGACGGTTTGACGGGGGCTGCGCCCTCCCCTTCGGGCTTCGCCCGCGCCGTCTCCGGCGGCTTCTTCTCGGGATCTCCGGCCGAGGCTTCGCCCTCGCCCTTGCCGCCGCCGACCCGAGCCTCGGGTTCGGGCTTCGGCGCGGAGGGGGCAGGCGCCCCGCCCTCTTCCCCAGACAGCCGGGCGATCGGGGTGTTGACCTTCACCCCCTCGGCGCCTTCCGGCACCAGCAGGTCTTCGACCACGCCCTCGTCGACGGCTTCCACCTCCATGGTCGCCTTGTCGGTCTCGATCTCGGCGATCACGTCGCCGGAACGAACGGTGTCGCCCTTCTTGACGTGCCACTTGGCGAGGGTGCCCTCCTCCATGGTGGGGGAAAGGGCCGGCATCAGTACGTCGGTCACGCCCGCACCTCGCTGTAGACGTCCGTGTAGAGCTCCTTCGGATCCGGTTCGGGCGACGTCCTGGCGAACTCGGCGGCGTCGGCGACGATCTTCTTCACCTCCGCGTCGACGCCCTTCAGCGTGGCCTCGTCGGCCCAGCCGTTCTTTTCCAGAAGCTCCTCCACGTGGTCGATCGGGTCGCGGGTCTTGCGCACCGCGTCCACCTCCTCGCGCGTCCGGTACTTGGCCGGGTCGCTCATCGAGTGGCCGCGGTAGCGATAGGTCTTCATCTCGAGGATGTAGGGGCCGTTCCCCGCACGGGCGTGGTCGGCGGCCTTCTGGGTGGCGGCCTTCACGGCCAGCACGTCCATGCCGTCCACTTCCTCGCCCGGGATCCGGAACGAGGCGCCACGCTTGTAGAGATGCGTCTCCGACGACGACCGCTCGATCGAGGTGCCCATGGCGTACTGGTTGTTCTCGATGATGTAGACGACCGGCAGGCGCCAGATCTCGGCCATGTTGAAGCTCTCGTAGACCTGGCCCTGGTTCGCGGCGCCGTCTCCGAAGTAGGTGAAGCTCACCTTGCCGTTGTCGCGGTACTTGTCGGCCAGCGCCAGGCCGGTGCCCAGGCTCACCTGGGCGCCGACGATCCCGTGGCCGCCGTAGAAGTCGGAGGCGATCGAGAACATGTGCATCGAGCCGCCCTTGCCGTGCGAGGACCCGCCCGAACGACCGGTCAGTTCGGCCATCACTTCCTTTGGATCCATGCCCGCGGCCAGCATATGGCCGTGGTCGCGATAGCCGGTGATGATCTGGTCGCCCGCCTGCTTCACAGCCTGGACGCCCACGGCGAT
>JAGWSE010000435.1 GCA_028869395.1 Alphaproteobacteria bacterium
CTGCCGCCCGACGCCTTCATCGAGCGCGAGACGAGCGACGACGCCAACAGCTTCATCAACATGGATCCGCCCGGCCACGACATCCAGCGCAAGACGGTGAGCCCCGGCGTCGCCCCGGCGCGGCTGGCCGAGATGGCGCCGGTGATCCGCGAGCGCGCCGGCGCGATCCTGGATTCGCTGCCGGTCGGCGAGCCGTTCGACTGGGTCGACCTCGTGTCGAAAGAGCTGACCACCATGACGCTGGCGACCCTGTTCGACTTTCCGTTCGAGGAGCGGCGCAAGCTGACGATGTGGTCCGACACCATGACCACGGCGCCCGGCCACGGCCCATGGAACACCTACGACGAGCGCCGCCAGCTGATGGCCGACTGCCGCGCCTATTTCGTGCGGCTCTGGAACGAGAGGGTGAACGCCCCGCCGGCAGGCGACCTGATCTCCATGCTGGCGCACGGGCCCGACACCCGCAACGCGACGATGGATCAGCACTTCTCCAATGTCACCCTGCTGATCATCGGCGGCAACGACACGACGCGGAACACCATTTCCGGCTCGATCTTCGCCCTCAACCGCAATCCCGAGCAGTACGACAAGCTGCGCGCCAACCCCGCGCTGATCCCCTCGATGGTCTCGGAGACCATCCGCTGGCAGACCCCGCTGGCCCACATGACGCGCGTGGCGACCCAGGACTTCGAGTTCAAGGGCAAGCAGATCAAGGCGGGCGACCGGGTGGTGATGTGGTACGTCTCGGGCAACCGCGACGAGGACGTGATCGAGCGGCCGTACGACTACATCATCGACCGGGCCAATCCGCGGCATCACCTGTCGTTCGGCTTCGGCATCCACCGTTGCGTCGGCAACCGGCTGGCCGAACTGCAGCTGACGATCATCTGGGAAGAGATCCTCAAGCGCTTCCCTGAGATCCGCCTCCTGGAAGAGCCCAAGCGCAGCTACTCGATCTTCATCAAGGGCTACGAGGAGATGAAGGTCCTGATCCCGACCCGGCTGAACTAGGCCGACGCCGCCTCCGCCGGCGCCGCGACCAGCGGCCTGACCTCCACCGCGCCGTGGCCCGCGGCCGGGCAGCGGCCGGCCCACTCCAGCGCCGCGGCCAGGTCGGGCGCCTCGATCAGGAAATAGCCGCCCACCTGCTCCTTGGTCTCGGCGAAGGGGCCGTCCATCACCACCGGCCGGCCGACTTTGGTGGTCACGGTCTTCGCGCCCGCGCTGGGCGCCAACCGCCCCGAGCTCACGAGGGCGCCGGACCTGGTCAGCGCCTCGCCGAAGGCCTGATAGGCGGCCAGGCCCTGCGCCTGTTCGGAAGGGGTGAGGCGGCCGAAGCCGGCTTCGTCCACGTGCAGCAGGAGAAGGTATCTCATGGTGGTCTCCAGGATCTCGCCGATGGACGAAGCGCCCACGGTCCCCAGGATGACGCGGCCCCTCGCCCGGCGCCGACATTTCTTCGGATCTTGACCATAGCTCCACGTTCGGCGACCTAGGCTACAGGTGGGCGGCGCGGCGGCCGGAAAATCACGCCCCCCTTCAGCTCCGCCCGTCGGGTCCCGACCCGCGGCCCTGCGGCGTCGCCCGGCGCCCGCGCCCCGCACCCCCCGCCGAGATGACCTCCAAACCCTCGCTCTGGCGCCACGGCGATTTCCGCCGCCTCTGGGCCTCCCAGGCCGTCTCCGACTTCGGCGCCCGCATCACCCGCGAAGGCCTGGCGATGACGGCGGTGATGAGCCTCGCCGCCACGCCCGGCCAGCTCGGTCTGCTGTCCGCGCTGGCCAACGGGCCGGCGCTGCTGGTGGGGCTCGCGGCCGGCGACTTCGTCGATCACACCGCGCGCCGGCCTATCCTCATCGCCGCCGACCTGGTGCGCGCCGCCGTCCTGATCACCCTGCCGGTGGCCGCCTGGCTGCATCTGCTTTCTCTGCTGCAGGTCTATGTCGCGGCCGCCCTGGTGGGCGCGGCGAGCGACTTCTTCGACATCGCCGACCACGCCTACCTGCCCGGGCTGGTCGGCAAGGCGCACGTCGCCGAGGCCAACGCCCGGATCAGCGCCACGGAATCGCTGGCGGAGCTGGGCGGCCCCGCGCTGGCCGGCGTGCTGTTCCAGTGGCTGACGGCGCCCGTCGCCATCGCGGTGAACGCGGCCACCTATGTGATCTCGGCCCTGATCCTGGGCCGCATCGGAAGCCCCGAGCCGCCGCGCGATCCGCCCCGCCGGCGCCGCGGCTGGGTCGACGGCGTCGTCACCGGCGCAAGGACCGCCTGGAGCGAGCCGGTGCTGCGCGCCCTGCTGGTCATGACCGGGGTTGACGGCCTGTTCGGCGGCTTCTTCGGCGCGCTCTACATCGCCTATGTGTTGCGGACCCTGAGCCTCGGCCCGGTGTTCCTCGGCCTCGGCATCGCGACGGGCGGCCTGGGGGCGCTCGCCGGGTCGCTTCTCGCCCGGCCCATGGGACGATGGCTCGGCGTGGGACCTGCGATCTGCGTCGCAGGCGTGCTCTCGGCCTTCGGAACCCTGATCGTGCTGCTCGCCCCGCCGGAGCCCGTGCGGGCGACGGCGGCCCTCGTCGCCTCGCAGTTCCTGGGCGACCTCTTCGGCGTCGTGCCGGCGATCCTCGCCGTCAGCCTGCGCCAGACGCTGCTGCCGCACGGCATGCTGGGGCGCGTGGGGGCGACGTTCCGGGCCGTCGACGGCGGCGTGCGCGTGGCCGGCGCGCTGGCGGGCGGCCCGCTGGGGGGCGTCTTCGGGCTGCGCGCGACCCTGATCGCGGCCATCGCCGGCCTCCTCATCGGCCCGATCTTCGGCGCCTTGACCCCGCTGCGGGCCGTCAGGGCGATGCCGACGGAGGAGGCCTGAGGAATCGCCCGCCTCAAGATTCTGCGCCGTTCCGCGGCGGACGCGGAAACATACGGCGGCGCTTGTTCGTTACACGCCAAGCGCCGTCCTCAGGCGCGATGCTCTCGAGGGAGACAAGAATGAAGATCCTCCTGCTCGCCGCCGGCGCGGCGGCCCTGGCCCTGACCGCTGGCGCGGCGGACGCGAAGACCACCACGACGCATCACCACAAGGTCACGCACCATCACAAGGTGCGCCACTATCGCCACGCCCATCACCACATGGCCATGAGCGCCAAGGGCCCGGCCCAGCCGATCCCCTACGCCGAGCTCGACAGCTACCTGAAGGCTTCGCCCCACGTGCGCGCCACGAAGGACTGGTGGTCCGGTTCGGCGTTCGCCGCCTCGACCGGCACGAGCGCCAACGCCTCAAGCACCACGGGCGCACCGGCCACCATCGAAGGCGGCGCGACCGCCGGCTCGACCGAGGCCACCGGGACGACCGCGCCGGCCGCGACCGAGGGCTCCGTCCCGGCCAATGGCGCGGCCAACAACGCCCCGGCGGGCACGCCGTCCACGACGACCACGCCCCCGCAGAGCTCGACCACGCCGCAGTAACCGATCCGTGGATCCGCCTCCCGGCCGCAGGCGCGGGAGGCGGACGCCGCCGGGGCTCAGCCGTGGCGGCCTTCGGCGAATTCCTCGATCATCTTGTCGCAGAACGCGGGCAGGTCGTCCGGCTTGCGCGAGGTGACGAGGCCCCCGTCGACGACCACCTGTTCGTCGACCCATTCGGCCCCGGCGTTCCGCAGGTCCGTCTGCAGCGACGGCCAGGACGTCATGCGCTTGCCCTTGACGCCGCTGGCGTTGATCAGCGTCCACGGGCCGTGGCAGATCGCGGCGATCGGCTTGTCGGTCTCGACGAACGAGCGGACGAACTCGATCGCCTCGGGGTGCAGCCGCAGCTCGTCCGGATTGATCACGCCGCCGGGCAGCACGATCGCGTCGTACTGGTCGGGCCTGGCCTGCGACAGCTCGCGGTCCACCGGCACCTTGCGGCCCTTGTCGTGGTGGTTGAAGCCCTGGATCTCGCCGCCGTGCGGGGCCACCACCTCCACGTCGGCGCCGGCGTTGCGCAGCGCCTCGACGGGCTTCTCCAGCTCCACCTGCTCGAATCCATCGGTGGCGAGCACAGCCACCTTGCAGCCTTGCAGCCGTTCCTCGGCCATGGCCGATCCTCCTTCTTCGGTTTCGGGATGTGCGCCCTGAACCGAACGAAGGAGGGGCCGGTTCCGGAAAACCCTACCGCCCGAACTTCTGGAACTTGATCCGGTGCGGGATGAGGCTGTCGACGCCCAGGCGGCGCTTCTTGTCCTCTTCGTAGGCTTCGAAGTTGCCTTCGAACCACTCCACGTGGCTGTCGCCTTCGAAGGCCAGGATGTGGGTGGCCAGCCGGTCCAGGAACCAGCGGTCGTGGCTGATCACCACAGCGCAGCCGGGGAAGTCCTCCAGCGCGCTTTCCAGCGCCTGCAGGGTCTCCACGTCCAGGTCGTTGGTCGGCTCGTCGAGCAGGATGACATTGCCGCCGGAGGCCAGGGTCTTGGCCAGGTGCACGCGATTGCGCTCGCCGCCCGACAGCAGGCCGACCTTCTTCTGCTGGTCGGCGCCCTTGAAGTTGAACGAGCCGACATAGGCGCGCGACGGCACCTCGCGCCCGCCCACCTTCATGACGTCCAGGCCGCCGGAGATCTCCTGCCAGACGTTGTTGTTGGGGTTCAGCGTGTCGCGGCTCTGGTCGACGTAGGCGAGCTGCACCGTGTCGCCCAGGCGGATGGAGCCGGCGTCCGGCTGCTCCTGGCCGGTGATGATCTTGAACAGCGTCGACTTGCCCGCGCCGTTCGGCCCGATCACGCCCACGATGCCGCCCGGCGGCAGCTTGAACGACAGGTCCTTGAAGAGGACCTTCTCGCCGTACTCCTTCTCGATACCCTCCACCTCGATCACCACATTGCCCAGCCGCGGACCCGGCGGGATCTGGATCTGGGCGAAGGTCTGCTTCTGGCGTTCGGCGGCGTTGACCAGCTCGTCGAAGGCCGCCAGGCGCGCCTTGGACTTCGAGCGGCGGGCCGAAGGCGAGGATCGCACCCACTCCAGCTCGCGCTCGATGGTCCGCTTGCGGCCCGCCTCCTCGCGCTCTTCCTGCGCGACGCGCTTGGCCTTCTGCTCCAGCCACGAGGAGTAGTTGCCTTCGTAGGGCACCCCCTTGCCCCGGTCGAGCTCCAGCGTCCACTTGGTCACCTGGTCCAGGAAATAGCGGTCGTGGGTGACCAGGATCACGCAGCCCGGGAAC
>JAGWSE010000436.1 GCA_028869395.1 Alphaproteobacteria bacterium
ACCGAGGTGAAGGAGGAGTTGATCGGACCCGCCTCGTCGATCGGCTCGCCGATGACGTTCATGATGCGGCCGAGCGTCGCCGGCCCCACCGGGACGGTGATGGGCGCCCCGGTGTCGAGCACCTGCTGGCCGCGGGTCAGGCCCTCGGTGGTGTCCATGGCGATGGTGCGCACGGTGTTCTCGCCGAGGTGCTGGGCGACCTCGAGCACCAGACGGAACGGCTGGCCCGTCCGCTGGTCGGTGTTGGAGGTCTCCAGGGCGTTCAGGATGGACGGCAGATGGCCGTCGAACTCCACGTCGACGACGGCGCCGATCACCTGGACGACGCGCCCGGAGGCTTGCGCGGCGGCGGGCTGCGGCGATTGCGGGCCGGCCTTCTTGGCCGGGGCGCGGCGGGCAGGCTTCTTGACGGCGGCTTCAGACATGGCGGGTTCTTCTTCCTAGAGCGCCTCGGCGCCGGAGATGATCTCGATCAGCTCCTTGGTGATCTGCGCCTGGCGAGTGCGGTTGTACTGCAGGGTGAGGCTGGCGATCATGTCGCCGGCGTTGCGGGTGGCGTTGTCCATGGCCGTCATCTGTGCGGCGAAGAAGCCGGCCTGGTTCTCCAGCATGGCGGAGAAGATCTGGGTGGTGATGTTCCGCGGCAGCAGGGTTTCGAGGATGGTCTCTTCGTCCGGCTCGTACTCGTAGGAGGCGCCCTGCAGGTCGAGAGGCGCCTCACCAGCGTTCACTTCGGCCGGAATCAGCTGCTTGGCCGTCGGGATCTGGCTCACCACCGATTGGAAGCGCGAGAACATCAGGGTGACGACGTCGGCTTCGCCCGACTCGAACACCTCGCGGACCTTGGCCGCGATCTCCTCGGCGCGTTCCAGAGAGGGATTGCCGCCCGCCTCGAAAACGGCGAGGTAGCGGTCGCCGTAGAGCCGGCGCAGCTGATCGCGCGCCTTGCGGCCCACGATGATCAGCCGGACGTCCTTGCCCTCGTTCAACAGTGTGGAAATCCGCTCCCGCGCGGCGCGCACGATGGAGGAGTTGAAGCCACCGGCCAGTCCGCGGTCGGCGGTGGCGACCACCAGCAGGTGACGTCGGTCGGACCCGGTTCCCACCAGCAGGCGCGGCGCCCCGTCGCCGGAAACACCCGCGGCCAGGTTGGCGATGACGCTCGCCATGCGCTCGGCGTAGGGCCGCGCGCTCTGGGCGGAATCCTGCGCTTTGCGCAGCTTCGCCGCCGCCACCATCTGCATCGCCTTCGTGATCTTCTGCGTGGCTTTCACGCTTCCGATCCGATTGCGCATCTCCTTGAGGCTGGCCATGCCCGGCTACTCGCTCCTCGGCGCCAGCGCTTTTACGCGAAGGTCTCGGAGAAGGACGCGAGCGCGGCCTTCAGGCGATCCTCGACGGGGCCGAGATCCTTCTTGGTGCGGATGTCGTCCAGGATGTCCTGGTGCTTGCCATGCAGGAAGGAGAGGAGCTCGCGCTCCCAACGGCCCACGTTGGCGGTCGCCACCTTGTCGAGGAAGCCGCGGGTGCCGCCGTAGATCACCACCACCTGCTCCTCGACGGCGAGCGGGGCGTACTGCGGCTGCTTGAGGAGCTCCGTCAGGCGCTCGCCGCGCGCCAGCATCCGCTGGGTGGCGACGTCAAGATCGGAGCCGAACTTCGCGAAGGCGGCCATCTCCCGGTATTGGGCGAGTTCGCCCTTGATCGGTCCGGAGGCGGCCTTCATCGCCTTGATCTGAGCCGAGGAGCCCACGCGCGACACCGAGATGCCGACGTTCACGGCCGGGCGGATGCCCTGGAAGAACAGGTCCGTCTCCAGGAAGATCTGGCCATCGGTGATCGAGATCACGTTGGTCGGGATGTAGGCGGAGACGTCGTTGGCCTGGGTCTCGATGATCGGCAGGGCGGTCAACGAGCCCGCGCCGTTGTCGTCGTTCAGCTTCGCCGCGCGCTCCAGCAGGCGAGAGTGCAGGTAGAACACGTCGCCGGGATACGCCTCGCGGCCCGGCGGACGGCGCAGCAGCAAGCTCATCTGCCGGTAGGCGACGGCCTGCTTGGAGAGGTCATCGTAGATGATGACCGCGTGCATGCCGTTGTCGCGGAACCACTCGCCCATGGCGCAGCCCGCGAAGGGCGCAAGGAACTGCAGCGGAGCCGGCTCCGACGCCGTGGCCGAAACCACGATCGTGTAGTCGAGGGCGCCGCGCTCCTCGAGCGTCTTGACGATCTGGGCGACCGTCGAGCGCTTCTGACCGATGGCCACGTAGATGCAGTAGAGCTTCTGGCTCTCGTCGCCGGTGGCGTTGACGGTCTTCTGGTTCAGGATGGTGTCGATCGCCACGGCGGTCTTGCCGGTCTGGCGGTCGCCGATGATCAGCTCGCGCTGGCCGCGGCCGATCGGGATCAGGGTGTCGATGGCCTTCAGGCCGGTCTGCACCGGCTCGTGCACCGACTTCCGCGGAATGATGCCCGGCGCCTTGACGTCCACGCGGCGGCGCTCGGCCACGTTGGTGATCGGACCCTTGCCGTCGATCGGCTCGCCCAGCGGGTTCACGACCCGGCCGAGCAGGCCCTTGCCCACCGGCACGTCCACGATCTCGCTGGGACGGCGGACCTCGTCGCCCTCACGGATGGCGCGGTCCTCGCCGAAGATCACGACGCCCACATTGTCGCGTTCCAGGTTCAGGGCCATGCCCTTCACCCCGGCGGAGGGGAACTCCACCATCTCGCCGGCCTGGACATTGTCGAGGCCGAACACGCGGGCGATGCCGTCGCCGACAGACAGCACCTGGCCGACGTCGGAAACGTCGGCTTCCTCGCCGAAGTTGGCGATCTGGGTCTTCAGGATGGCCGAAATCTCGGCGGCGCGGATATCCATGTCTTACGCTCTCTTCAGGGCGAATTTCAGAGACTCGAGCTTCGAGCGGAGCGAAGCGTCGAACAGTCGGGAGCCGACCTTCACGCGGATGCCGCCCAGGATGGCGGGATCCACGCGGGTGGTGATTTCAGGGTCCTTGCCGAGCGCCTGACGAAGCGCGGCGGCGACACCCTTGGCCTGGGCGGCGCTGAGCGGCAGGGCGGTGGTCACCTCGGCGGAGACGGCGCCGCGCGCCCTGGCGGCGAGGGCCTCGAAGGCGGTGATGACGGCAGGCAGCGTGCTCGCGCGACCGTTGGCCGCCAACAGGCCAAGGAACTTCCGGGTGGTGGCGTCAAATTTCGCCTTCTCGGCGATCGCGCTCAGGCCTCGCCCCTTGTCCTCGGCGCTGAAGGCCGGCGAGGCGAGCAGGCTCTTCAGGTCGCGGCTCTCGGCGAGCGCGGCCTTCAACGACTTCAGGTCGGCCTCCACGGCCGCCACAGTCTTCTGCTCGTTCGCCAGGTCGAACAGGGCCTGCGCGTACCGCTCGCCTACGTTCGACGCGTTGGATTCGTCCGCCACTTAAATCTCGTCCGCCCGGGTCGGTATTGCTAAGGCGCGGCGGCGTCGCCGCTACGGCCTATGGGCTTGAAAGCGCTTGGGAAAAGCACATCGGTCCTGAGGGCCGAAATGCCCCCCGGCCTTAAGCCGCGCGCCTGATAGCACGCGCCCTCCCGCGCCGCAACAGAGCCGCCGGGAGGCGCCGCTGCGTAATGTTCACATGGCTGGTGAGCGCCGTTCCATCAGGCGTCCCGGACCCGCTCGCAATTACGTGAGCCAGCCAAGCTCGGAAGCCAGGCTCGGTCGTAGGAACCGAGCCCTGCGTCAGCCTGTTGCGTGTGGCGAGTCGCCGCGCGCTTGTGCGGCCCGTAGGTCAAGTCGGGGATTACGCCATGCCCACCGCCACGTCCACCGCCGACGGCGGCCTGGTCGAAACCACCATTACGTCGGATCCCCCGTCGGGCGCCCAGACGCTGCACATCCAGAAGGTGGACGCCGCCGGCCAGCCGGTCGGCGTCGAGTTGGACGCAACGCAGTACTCGCCCTGCCTCCCGGTGCAGGTCACCGCGCTGGCCGACGGCGGCTACGCTGTGGGCTGCGGCTACGAATTCCGCGGCGGAAACTATCAGGTGTCGGTGTTCGGGGCGGACGGGGCCCCCTCAACACCTTCCCGCTGAACGGCTACGGCGGGGGCCTGGTGATGGCCGCCTCGAAAGAGGGCGGCTTCCTGCTGGCCGACCGCACGACCGTCACCACCGCCAGCGGCATCGCCTACCGTCACGGGGCACGACATCCTGCGCGGCGGCCAGGGCGACGACTCGATCGTCGCGGGCTCGGGCCCGGAATGGATCTCGGGCGATCGCGGCGACGACACCATCCAGGCGGGTTCCGGCCCGGACACCTTCCACACCTTCTCCGGCGCGGGATCGACCGCGTCCTCGGCTTCGACGCGGCCACGGGCGACCACGTGATGCTGGATCCCGGGACGACCTACAGCGTGAGTCAGGTCGGTTCCGACACGGTGATCGACGTGGGCCACGGGGACGAGATGATCCTCGTGCGAGTCCAGACTTCGGGTCTCCCCGCGGGCTGGCTGTTCACCTGAAGAAAGAAAGGGCGCCGGCGGAACCGGCGCCCTTTTCAGGTGCAGCGCTCGACAACATTGAGCCGCTGGGGAGAGACCTGGAACCTATTTGCGCGCGATCGTGGTCTCGGCCGGGGCGGCCGCCACATTGCATCGAGACAGGCGGGTCCCATCGAGCGAGCGGCGGCCCGCGAAGGCGGTGACCGCGCCCACCTTGGCGGCGACCTTCTTGCAGGTGTCGACACCATAGGTCTGGGAGGTGGGGGCGTTGGCGATGCAGGCGTCGCCGCGGCAATTGAAGATGGCGCCGCCGGCGATGAACTTCACAGGCTGGGCGACAGGTTGCGCCAAGGTCACGGTGATCGGATCCTCGGCGAGCGCCGCCGTGGCGGACAGGCAGACGAGCGCGCCGCAGGCGGCCGCAAGGGTTTGGAGCTTCATCGAGCCCTCCAGGGTTCGGGGAGATGGCGTTGCTCAAGCTTGATGCAGCGGCCCGGCCCGCAACCTGGATCGCCGCGGGTATCCCCACCCGTGACGCGTCGCGAACTGAGCAGCGCTAAGATAACGCTGTTAAGATCACCGGCAAGCGCGAAATTCGCACGCCAGCTATACATCAGCGCACAGCCCTGGAGCGGCGGCGAGCGGGCTCGTCCGCTCGGCCGCACGCCCGCTCTTCGCCTTGCTGGCCTAGGGCAGCTGCTTCTTCGGTATGGCCGCGATCTCGGCTGGGGTGAGCTTGCGCACCTTGGTGACGATCAGCGGCTCGCTGAATCCGTGGTGGTCGGTGAGAGTCAGATCGAAGTCGAGCGGCGAGCAGAGCCAGTTCGAGCCGCGGACCCGGTTCACCAGGAAATAGCCGGGGTCCTTGTGGACATGCGTGCCTGGCGTCAGGTCGAGCCGCCAGATGTCATGCATGCGCACTCTCAGATAGATGAAGTCGCTATCACCCGGCGCGCTCCAGCCGTCCCAGTCGCTGCTGAGGAAGCATTCGTTGTGGCCGGATTTGGCCGGCGCCGCCTCGGCGGCGGGGACGGCGAGGGCGGCCGCTGAGAGCAGGGCCAGCCAGAGGGTAGCGCGTCTCGACATGCAAGGTCTCCGAATACTGCGCCGTGACGGCGGCACGTCATCCGCGTCGCCGCCTTGAGGCACATCATCTGTCACCTTCGATGCTCCGCCATTCCGTCGGTTCCGTGGCAAACGGGCGAGCGGATTTCGCCTAGAGCTGCAGCTCCGGCTGGGCGGCGCCGGCGTGGGCGTCCTCCGGCAGGTGGCAGGTGAAGGTGGCGCCGGCCCCCGGCTCGCTCTCGAGCGCCACCCAGCCGCCGTGCAGCTCGGTCAGCGCCTTCACGAGCGCCAGGCCGAGGCCCGGGCCGCCGCGCTCGCGACCGATGAACCGGTCGAAGATGTGCGCCTGGACGTGGAAGGGGATGCCGCGTCCCGTGTCCGAAACCGTGAGCTGCACCTCGCCCAAGGCCTTCCGCGCCGCCAGGGTGATCGTGCCGCCGGAAGGGGTCTGGGTCAGCGCATTCTCCATCAGGTGGTCGAGGATCTGCGCCAGCCGCTTGGGGTCACCGCGGATCAGGCCGACATCCTGGCCCGTCTCGGTGACGAGGCTCACCCCCGCCCCGGCGGCCCGCTCGTTCCAGCGCGCCGCCATGCCGATCAGCAGGTCGCCGACGCGCACGTCCGCCAGGTCCAGCGCCATCTCGCCGGCGTCGATCTGGGCCATGTCGAGGACATCGTCGATGGACCGGGCGAGCTGGGTCGCCGCGGACTTCACCGCCGAGGCATGCTGCCTGCCGCGGTCGGAGAGGATGTCGCCCGAGTGCTCCAGCAGCTCGGAATAGCCGATGATCGTGGTGAGCGGGGTCCTGAGCTCGTAGGAGACGTTGCCCACGAAATCCCGCTTCAGCCGCTCGGCGTCGGCCAGCGCCGCCTCGCGCGCGACCAGAGCGCTCTCCAACTTCCGGGCGTCGGTCACGTCGGTGAAGGCGATCAGCGTCGCGCCATCGGGAAGCGGCCGCGACTGGTAGGCCACGATCCGGTCGTCCGAGGTTTTCAGCTCGCCGGCCATGGGCGCGCGGGCGAGCGGGTCGGGATCGGCGACGCGGCCCTTCAGCTCGCGCCAGAAGGACCGGTCGTGCAGCTTGCGCACGCAGAGTTCGACAACGCCTTCGAAATCCGCTGCGGCCTCCAGCTGGGCCGGCGCGATCGCCCAGAACCGGGCGAAGGCCTCGTTGGAGAGCCTGAGGCGCCCGTCGGAACCGAACACCGCCACTGCATCGGAGAGCTTGTCGAGCGTCGCCTGCTGCACCTCGATCAGGGCGTTGTACTGGGCCTTCAGCTTCAGCTCGCCGGTGATGTCGGAGAACAGCAGCAGCAGCCCGCCCATCGGGTGCGGTTGCCGCACGACCTTCAGCGTGCGTCCGTCCGGCAGGCTCCAGAGGTCGTCGGCCGCCGGTCCCAGCGTCTCGTAGCGGGCCAGCTCACCGGCCTTCCATCTTGTGTAATCCGCGGTCTCAGGCAGGCGCCGTCGCTGACGCAGGCGGTCCAGGACCTCGCCGTGAGTCGGCCGCTCGCCGAGCCACGCGGGCTCCAGTCCCCACAGCTCGGCAAAGGCGGCGTTGTAGAAGATCAGCCGCTTGCCCTCGCCGAAGATCGCGACGGCCTCGGCGATGTGGTTCAGCGTCTCGTCGTGGGCCTCGACGTTGCGCTTCAGCGCTTCGCGGGTCTCCTCGAGGTCGGTGACGTCGTCGGTCCAGACGCCCACGCCGCCGCCTTCGAGCGGCTGGGCGGCGATGCGGAACGCCCGTCTTCGCCCCCCCACGGTCGCCCAGCGGAGCGCCTCGCGCCGCTGGCCGAGGTTGGCCGCCTCGCTCGCCAGGGCGTCGGCGCCGCGGTCGAAGGCGAGGCCCCGCGCGGCCGCATCGTCCAGGTCGGCCGCATCCACGGCCTCGAGCCACGCACGGTTGACCCACACGGGCGATCCGTCGGCGGCGGCGATCCAGGCGGGACAGGGCCGCGCGTCGAGAAAGGCGGCGAAGCGCGGTGCGGTCGGAAGCGCGGCGTCCTCGCCGAGAGCCGCCGAAAGCCGCAGCCAGGCCAGCGCGCCGGCCGCGCGGCCCTCGACAGAAACCACGCCCGTCTCGCCGCGCACCTCGAAGGCGCAGGCCTCGCCACGCTCGAACAGCGCGCGCAGCCGCCGCGCGTGATCCGGGTCGGCGCGCATCAGGGCGTTCACGAGCGACTGCGGCTCCGCCGTCTCGACGCCCAGGATGCCCGCGCAGACCGCGAGCGACTCCTCGCCGGAGGCGAGCAGCGCGTGACCGTCTTCCACAGCGAGCAGGGCGGAGTCGAAGGCTTCAGCAGAGGCCTGCGCCGCATCTGCGCGGGATTCGAGCGCGGCGAGTTCGGCCTTCAGGCCACGCACCTGGGCCGCGGCGAGGCGGCGTTGCGCGAGGGACCAGAGCACGGCGCAGATCGCAAGCGCGACCGAGCCGGCGGCGGCCGCCAGGATCAGTTCGTGCGCGCCCATCCCCGGACCTTGCGAATCATCTCTCGGAGCTTAGGCCGCTCGGGCGACGGCGCATACGCGGCGCATTTTCCAGTCGGCCTGAATTCGGCATGATTGGCGCCGTGAACGCCATCCTCTATCCCGTAGCGCCCAATCCCGAGCAGGCGCTTTCCAGGCCCGCTGGCCGCGCAGCTCGCGAACGCGAGGCCAAGACCGTCGCCGGCGAAGCGGTGAGCTTCGCGACCGAACCGGTCGGCCCCGCCTTCTCCACCCGCGAGGCGGCGCTCGAGGCCTACCGCGAGCGCGTGGAGGCGATCGCGCCGGAGGACCGCTACTGCCAGCTCGTGGAGCGCATCGTGGTCGAGTCCGGCAAGCCCGCCAGGCTTGCGCCGGTCAGCCCAACCTTTGAGGATGGTCGCCGCTGGCCCGCGCCGCCCGCAGAGCCGCCGCGGACAGTCTGGCGGCTGATGATCTCCTATTGGCGCCCGGCGAGCGCGCCCACGGCCGGCGCGCCCCAGGCCCGCGTGGCCCGCAAGGCCGCCGAGCCGGTCACACCCGAAGCCCTTCGCGCGATCGCCAGCCAGCCGCTGCGGCCCGTGAAGCCGCAGCAGCCGCTCGACATCGGCCTGTTCGAGACGCCCCTGCCGGAAGCGCCGCACATCGTCGTGCCCGATGAGTGACGGCGAGCCGTTCGGACGGGCGCCCTCGCTCGACAACCTCGCCGCCATGGCCGAGGCTGCTTTCGCGGCCCTGCCCGAGGCGTTCCGCAGGATGACCGGCCAGGTGATCTTCCGCATCGACGACTTCGCCGCCGAAGACGTGCTGGACGATCTTGGGATCGAAGACCCTTTCGAGCTCACCGGCCTCTACCAGGGCGTCGATCTCACCCATCGTTCGATGTTCGACCCCGTCCCGCAGCCATCCATGGTCTTCCTCTACCGCCGGCCGATCCTCGACGAGTGGGCCGCGCACGGCGAGATCACCCTGGAGGAGCTGGTCAGCCACGTCCTCGTCCACGAGATCGGACACCACTTCGGTCTCTCCGACGCCCAGATCGACGCCATCGAGGCGAGCTGACGGCCCGCGCGCATCGGCGGCTCGGGAAGTTGACGCCATCGTCATCTTTGTTGACTGAACGATGTTCAGATGTAAGGATCGCCGATCCCCATCCGGCCGGGATGCGCCCGGCCCGTCACGGAGCACCCTCGCATGGCCGCCGACGGCAACATCACCAAGGACCTGATCTACGACGCGGTCGCCCCGGACGACTTCGAGTCCATGCTCGAGCTGGACCGCTACAACGCCCGCTCCACCGCGTTCGACAAGATCATCTCGGCGACCCACGACCACTTCTGGGATCCACTGGACCCCAAGTACATCGACTTCTCCGAGCCGTTCGACATGGAAAAGACCATGATCCTGCCGGAGAAGATGATCGGGCCGCTGCACCTGGACTACGTGAACCAGACGCTCGGCAGCGAGAAGAACCGCGTCCGGTTCGCCAACGCCCAGACGCTGCGCACCTTCTCCTCCATCCTGCACGGCGAGCAGGGCGCGCTGAACCTGTCGGCCTCGCTGTGCCACGTGCTGAAGGACCAGGGCGCGCAGGAGTACGCCGCCAACCAGACGCGCGAGGAAGCCCGTCACGTCACCGCGTTCGCCCGCTACATAAAGGCCCGCTGGGGCCGTCCAGTGGAGTGCGGCCCCGTCCTGAAGGACCTGCTGGTGGAGATCATCCACGCGCCGGAGGTCTACAAGAAGATCATCGGCATGCAGATGCTGGTTGAGGGCCTGGCGATGGGCGCCTTCGCCACGATCTTCAAGGAGACCAACGACCCGCTCGCCCGCAAGCTCACCCAGCTGGTCATGACCGACGAGGCCTTCCACCACAAATTCGGGAAGATCTGGGCCGACCGCACGATCCCGCACCTGACGCCGCAGGAGCACGAGATCATCGAGATGTGGGCGGCGCACTGCTTCCAGACGCTGCTCTTCAACCTCGTGGCGCCGAACCAGAACATCAGCCTGTACGAGGAGTTCGGGCTCGACCCGAACCGCGTCATCGCCGAGATGGGCGAGATGGTCAGCGACGAGACCCGGCGCGAGGACATGAAGGAGGCCACCAACATCTTCCGGGTGCTGGTGAAGACGCTGGTCAACGCCGGCATCATCACCGATCGCACCAAGGCCTTCTACGCGACCTACGTCGACATCGACGAGCTGAAGGGCGAAGGCGACAAGATGGTCGGCGACGACATCGCCGAGGAGGGCATCAAGTACCTCCAGGAGATCAACTTCAAGGACCGCGCCAAGCAGATCCTCATCGCGGCCGAGTAGTCGCCAGTCTCGGCAGCGAGCGCGCCCGCCGGCCCCGCGCCGGCGGGCGTTTTGCTGCGCAAAATTGACAGAGGCGTCATTTTCTTTGACGCCGGCCCACGCCCGCGCGAACATCGTTCATTCATTTGGATCGGGCCCGCGCCGGTAACGCCACAGCGGGTCAATTCGCCCGGAGGATCGCGATGGCCGACGGCAACATCACCAAGGACGTCATGTACGGAGCCGTGGCGCCCGACGACTTCGAGGCGATGCTGACGTTGGATCGCTACGGCCAGCGCTCCAGCGCGTTC
Organism: Alphaproteobacteria bacterium; assembly: GCA_028869395.1. Taxonomy (GTDB): domain Bacteria; phylum Pseudomonadota; class Alphaproteobacteria; order Caulobacterales; family Caulobacteraceae; genus Phenylobacterium. The sequence continues at coordinate 10,641 of JAGWSE010000436.1, forward strand.
GACAAGATCATCTCGGCGACCCACGATCACTTCTGGGACCCCCTCGATCCCAAGTACATCGACTTCACAGAGCCGTTCGACATCGAGAACGAGCCGATGATGCCGGAGGAGACCCAGCCGCTCCTCAAGCTGCCGTACATCGACGAGACGCTGAAGGACCCCAGGCAACGGGTGGCCTTCATCAACTACATGCAGCTTCGCAACTTCTCCTCGATCCTGCATGGAGAACAGGGCGCGCTGAACCTCTCGGCCAGCCTGTGCCACGTCCTCTACGACCAGGGGGCGCAGGAATACGCCGCCAACCAGACCCGCGAAGAGGCCCGCCACGTCACCGCCTTCGCCAAGTACATCAAGGCGCGCTGGGGCCGCCCGGTCGAGTGCGGCGCCGCCCTGAAGAGCCTGCTCATCGAGATCATCGAGGCGCCGGAGGTCTACAAGAAGATCGTCGGCATGCAGATGCTGGTGGAAGGCCTTGCCATGGGCGCCTTC
>JAGWSE010000437.1 GCA_028869395.1 Alphaproteobacteria bacterium
CCGTGTCCTGGCTGATCTTGAGGAGCTGCTGGTCGCGGCGGACGTCGAGGTAGGCGGTGACCACGCGGCCCAGGAGGTCGAGCTCGTAGCGGCGGAGCACCTCGCGGCCTGACTTGATCTGGGCCTTGGTGGCGTCGAGGCGGCTGGTCAGCCGTCCGCCGGAGTAGAGCGGCTGCACGAGGGACATGGCCGCGCTCTGTGTGTCCGCATGGGCCGTGACGCCCGATCGCTTGTCGATGTAGTCGGTGTCGCCCACGGAGGCGCTGATGTTCGGGCCGAACTGGCTGCGCGCCTGGACGTAGCTCTCGTCCAGGGCCTTGAGCGCCGCGCGCTGGGACTGCAGCCCCGGGTTGGTCTCGTAGACGTAGGCGATGACGTCCTGCAGCTGTTCCGCGCGCGCCGCCGTGGCGGCCAGGCAGAGGCTCGCCGCGAGGGTCGCGGCCGAGACGAGGTGCTTCGGTCGGTCGGAGCGTACGGACATCAATCTGACCTGCGCGGGAAGGACGGCGATGCTTGGGGGAACGGGCAAGGCTTCAATGGTTCGACGGGGCTTCCGGTTTCGCAGGCCCGCCGCCGGGCGCTGTTCGGCGGCCCCGGTGGGCGGGTTCCGCGCTTCGCGCCCTCGTGGCGACCATGACCGGCTCTGAGCGGCATTTCTATGCCAGGGCCCTGGAAAGCGAGGCCGCCACGCGGTCCAGGTCCGCCTCGGTGAGCCGGCCATGGGAGGGCAGGTTGATCCCCCGCGCGGCGCAGAGCTCCGCGTTGGGGAGCGGCGGCGCGTCCGACCGGACGTAGGGCGGAAGGGTGTGCAAGGGGTGGAACACCGGCCGGGTCTCGATCCCGTCCGCGTCCAGCGCCGCCATGACCTGGTCCCTGTAGGCCCGATCGGGATTGGCGAGCTGGATGGTGTACATCCAGTAGACGTGGTCCGCGAAGGGCGCGGTCACCGGGGTGATGAGACGCTCCCGCAGCGGCGCGAGGCGCGCGTCGTAGCCGGCCGCCACCCGGCGGCGCGCCGCCAGGTGCGCCTCGATCCGCTCGAGCTGCGCGAGCCCGATCGCCGCGGCGATGTTGGTCATGCGGTAGTTGTAGCCGATCACCGGGAACCAGTAGCGGCGGGCGGGGTCCATCCCCTGGCCCCGGTAGAGGCGAAGACGGGCGGCCAGGGCGTCGTCGTCGGTGGTCACCATGCCGCCCTCGCCGGTGGTGATGATCTTGTTCCCGAACAGGCTGAAGGCGGCGCAGTCGCCGAGCGCGCCCGCCGGACGGCCCTTGTAGCGCGCCCCCATGGCCTCGGCGGCGTCCTCCAGGACGAACAGCCCGTGGCGGCGCGCGACCTCCAGGACCCCGTCCATGTCCACTGGCTGGCCGTAGAGATGCACCGGCATGATGGCCCGGGTGCGCGGCGTGACCCGGGCCTCGAGGGCGGCCACGTCCAGGTTGAAGGTGAGCGGATCGTTGTCGACGAAGACGGGGGTGGCGCCGCAGTAGGTGACGGTGTTGGCGCTGGCCACATAGGTGAGGCTTGGCACGATGACTTCGTCGCCAGGACCGATCCCCAGGGCCACCAGGGCCAGGTGCAGGGCCGTGGTGCCGTTGTTGCAGGCCACCGCGTGGCGCACGCCGCAGGCCTCCGCGAAGGCCGTCTCGAAGGCCTCGATGAACCGGCCGATCGAGGAGATCCAGCCGGTGTCGAGGCACTCCAGGACATAGTCCCGCTCACGGCCGTCCAGCACCGGGGCGGCCACCGGGATCCTGGGGGGGGCGCTCAAGCGAGGTCTCCCCTGGGAAGCGCCTCGCCGGGCCGCGCCGGCAGGCCCTTGGCGACCACCCCCGCGGGAATGTCGGAGATCACGCACGATCCCGCCCCGACCACCGCGTCGGCCCCGATGCTGGCGCCGGGGACGACGGAGACCCCGACCCCGAGAAGCGCCCGCTCGCCGACGCTCACCCGGCCCGCCAGGGCGCATCCGGGCGCCACGTGCGCGGCGCGCGCGAGGCGGCACTCGTGGTCGACCAGCGCGCCGGTGTTGACGATCACGAGGTCGAGGAGCTCGGCCTCGGCGCCCACCACGGCGCCGGCCATCACCGCCACGCCTGATCCCAGCCGGGCGCTGGGCGAGACGCAGGCGCGAGGGCTCACGGCCTTGACCAGCTCGAAACCCATCTCCTGCAGGTTGACGCCCAGGGCCTCGCGCCGGCGGTTGTCGCCCACGGCCACGAAGGCCTTGGCGACGCCCTCGCGCCGGAGCCCCGGCAGGCGTGAGTCGTCGCCGATCACCTCCGCGCCCAGCAGGCTGCGCGGGCTTGGGTCGGCGTCCAGCAGGCCGACCAGCCTGAGGTCGGGCCGCGAGTCCCGCAGGATCTCGATCACCACCTTGGCGTGGCCCCCGGCGCCGAGGATCACGACCGGGGAGGCTTCAGGCGCAGGCATGGGCACGGGCCGCGCGATGCCGGCGTAGATCGGCGTCCACCATCTCGGAGATCATCTCCTCCACCGAGGTCGTGGCCTCCCAGCCGAGCCGCTCGCGGGCCTTGGCGGGATTGCCGATCAGCCGCTCCACTTCCGCCGGCCGGAACAGCCCCGGATCGACCTCGACGTGGTCCTCCATGCGCAGGCCGGCGTGCGCGAAGGCCATGCGAGCCATGTCCCGGACCGAGGTCGTGCGGCCGCTGGCGATCACATAATCGTCGGGCGTCTCCTGCTGCAGCATCAGCCACATGGCGCGGACGTAGTCGCGGGTGTGGCCCCAGTCGCGCTCGGCGTCGAGATTGCCCAGGCGCAGCTTGTCGGCGAGGCCCAGCTTGATGCGCGCCACGCCGTCGGACACTTTCCGCGTGACGAATTCCAAGCCCCGCCGCGGTGATTCGTGGTTGAACAGGATGCCGGAGCAGGCGAACAGCGCGTAGCTCTCGCGGTAGTTGACCGTGATGTAGTGGCCGAAGACCTTCGAAACCCCGTACGGGCTGCGCGGATAGAACGGCGTCAGCTCGGTCTGCGGGACCTCGCGCACCTTGCCGAACATTTCGCTGGACGAGGCCTGGTAG
>JAGWSE010000438.1 GCA_028869395.1 Alphaproteobacteria bacterium
CTCATACGCACCCAGCCTTCGGTGAGCCCGATCTCCAGCCGCTCGGCCTCCGGCATGGAGCGGTGGGTGGTGGTCGACGGGTGCGTGGCCATCGACTTGGCGTCGCCGAGATTGTTCGAGATGTCGACGATCTCCAGCGCATCGAGGAAGCGCCACGCGGCGGCGCGATCGCCGAGGTCGAAGGCGATCACATTGCCGCCGCCGGTCATCTGGTTGGCGACGATCGCCGCCTGCGGATGGTCGGGCCGGCCGGGATAGAGCACGCGCTTGGCCTTGGGGTTCGCGGCGATCGCGTCGGCCAGCTTGGCCGCCGTCTGCGTCTGGCGCAGCACCCTGAGCTCCAGCGTCTCCAGTCCCTTCAGCAGAACCCAGGCGTTGAACGGCGACAGCGCCGGCCCGGTGTGGCGCAGCAGGTCCTTGTAGGCCTCGTTCATCACCGTCTCGGAGCACAGGATCGCGCCGCCCAGCACGCGGCCCTGGCCGTCAATGTGCTTGGTGGCGGAATAGACCACCACGTCCGCCCCCAGCGCCAGCGGCTTCTGGAAGATCGGCGTGGCGAACACGTTGTCGACGATCAGCTTGCCGCCGGCGGCGTGCGCGATCTCGGCGACCGCGCCGATCGGCGCCACTTCGAGCAGCGGATTGGCCGGGCTCTCCACCAGGAAGACCTTGCTGCTGGGCCGGACGGCCGCACGCCAGGCCTCGGGATCGGGGGCGTCCACATAGGTGGTCTCGATCCCGTACCGCGACAGCAGGTTCGACATGATCCAGCGCGAGGAGCCGAAGAGGGCGCGCCCCGCGACGATGTGGTCGCCGGATTTCAGCAGTCCCATCAGCGCGACCTGCACGGCCGACATGCCCGACGCGGTCGCGCGGCAGACCTCGGCGCCTTCCATCAGGGCCAGCCGGTCCTCGAACATCGCCGTCGTGGGATTGGCGAAGCGCTGGTAGATGAAGCCCGGTTCCTCACCCGAAAAGCGCCGGTCGGCGGCTTCGGCGCTGTCGTAGGCGAAGCTCTGCGTCAGGAAGAGCGCTTCCGAGATCTCCCCGTAGGGCGAGCGCGCCATGCCGCCGCGCACCGCCCGGGTCTCGATCTCCCAGTTTCGCGGATCTTCAGCCATGGCGGGCTCCTTCGTCGGAAAACGCCCGGGCAGGAACCGCAAGGGGCAGGCGAGGTCAAGCCTCCGCGGCGCAAGGGCGACTTGCAAGACTCGCGTTCTGGCTTAAGGCTCCGCCGCCCATGCGTGACGCTGACCGTCCGGGCATCCTGCCCTCCCAGTCCATCGAGGCCCTGATCGCCGCGGGCGCGATCACGTCGGAGACGCCCTTCGATCCCGACCAGGTGCAGCCCGCGAGCCTCGACTTGAGGCTGGGCTCGCGCGTCTGGCGCGTGCGCGCCTCCTTCCTCCCTGGCCGCGGCCGCAAGGTGGTCGAGCGCATCCGCGAAGTCGCCATGCACGAGCTCGACCTCGAAGCCGGCGCGGTGCTGGAGCGGGGCTGCGTCTACATCGCCGAACTGCAGGAGCGGCTGGCGCTGCCGGCCGGCGTCTCGGCGCGCGCCAACCCGAAGAGCTCGACCGGCCGCGTCGACGTGTTCGTGCGCCTGCTCTCCGACGGCACCCCCGCCTTCGATGACGTGGCCGAGGGCTATCGGGGGCCGACCTTCATCGAGATCGCGCCCCAGACCTTCTCGGTGCTGGTGCGCCGTGGCACCCGCCTCAACCAGCTGCGCCTCAAGCAGGGCGTCCCCGAGCGCCTGCGGATCGAGAGCGTCGGCGTCGACCTCTCCGACGGCGTCGCCGGGTTCCGCGCGCGCCGCCACGCCCCCGTGGTCGACCTGGACAAGGAAGACGGGCACGACCCGCGCCACTACTGGGAGCCGATGATCCCGCGCGAGGGCCAGCTGCTGCTCGATCCGGGCGAATTCTACATCCTGGCCTCCAAGGAGGCGGTGGAGATCCCGGTGACGGAAGCCGCCGAGATGACGCCGATCGACCCCTCCGTCGGCGAATTCCGCGTCCACTACGCCGGCTTCTTCGACCCCGGCTTCGGCACCGACGAGGCGCACGGCAAGGGTTCGCGCGGGGTCCTGGAGGTCCGCAGCCACGAGACGCCGTTCATCCTCGAGGACGGCCAGACGGTGGCCCGGCTGGTCTACGAGCCGCTGACCGAGCGTCCCCAGCGTCTCTATGGCGACCTCGGGTCGCATTACCAAAGACAAGGCCTCAAGCTATCCAAGCACTTCAGGGCGTGGGGCGAATAGTCACGCTCCGCTCTACTGAGGTGAAGCGGTGCGTATATTCCGAATGGTCGCGCTTGCGGCCGCAATGTTGTTCGGGGGGCTCGGAGCGGCTGGCGCGGCGGATGCTGCGCCGGCCCTTTGGGTCGCCAAGTCTCCCCATGCCGAGATCTATCTGTTCGGCACCCTGCATGCGCTGACGCCCGGCGTGCAGTGGCGCACCCCGGCCTACGACGCCGCCTACGCGGCGGCGAAGACCCTGTGGTTCGAGACCGACATCGACCACGCCAGCCCCGCCCGGGTGCAGGGCATCGTCGCCCACTACGGTGTCGATCCGGTCCGCACGCTGAGCCAGAAGCTCCCGCCCGCCGACGTGGCCGAGCTCGCCCGGCAGGCGAACCTGGCGCGCATCGAGCACCTGAGGCCCTGGGCCGCGGCGCTGATGCTTTCCATGCAGCCGGTGCTGGCCAAGGGCGGAGAGGTCGCCGCCGGGGCGGACGCGGTGATGACCCACGACGCCAAGGCCGCCGACAAGCAGGTCCGCTACTTCGAGACGCTGGACCAGCAGGTCCACATCTTCGCCGACCTGCCCGAGCAGGCCGAGGTCCGCTACCTCACGAGCATCCTCGACGAGCGCAGCCACCCGCATTTCAGTCTCGCGCCCAGGGAGTCGCTGCAGCGGGCCTGGCTAGACGGCGACCTCGCCAAGCTTGGGCCGGCCCTGGTGGGCGAGATGCAGAAGAAGAACCCGGCGCTCTACGACGCCCTGCTGAAGCGGCGCAACCTCGCTTGGGCCGACGAACTCACGGACGAGCTGAACACCGGCTCCGGGGTCGAGCTGGTCGCAGTGGGCGCCCTGCACATGGTGGGCGACGACGGGCTTCCGACCCTCCTGAAGGCGCGCGGCTTCGACGTCGAGCGCGTGCAGTAGGCGCCGCCTCAGTCGCGCTTGTAGATCGACCGCTTCGGCGTCTCCATGACGCGGCGCATCATCGGCTCGAAGGCCTCCAGCGGCATGGACTCGTAGGCCGGGTCGAAGCTGTTCTGGTCGTAGAGGTGGCAGAACTGGGCGCAGTATTCGAACTGCGGATGGCCGCGGTACTGCTCGCGCAGGTCACGGTCCAGGCCCAGGTAGTGGAAGAAGTAGTAGCCCTGGAAGACGCCGTGCTTCTCCAGCATCCAGTGGTTCGCCTCGGAGATGTAGGGCTTCAGGATCGCGGCCCCCATCTCGGCGTGTGACGCCGGCAGCAGGATGTCGCCGATGTCGTGCAGCAGGGCGCAGACGACGTATTCCTCGTCGCGGCCGTCCTTGTGGGCCCGCGTGGCGGTCTGCAGCGAATGCTCCAGGCGGTCGACGGCGAAGCCGCCGTGGTCACCCTTCAGCATCTTCAGGTGGTCGAGGATGCGGTCCACGTGTTCGCCGCGGTGCGCGGCGGCGGCGCGGCCGATGGCTTGCCAGTCCTCCAGCGTGCCTTCGGTCATGGCGGAGAACCGGGCGCGGGTCTGCAGCTGGGCGTCGTCGGCCATGGCGGCCTCCCTGATGAGCTTTCGAGGCATGGTGCGGCCGGCGCCGCCCCAGGTCAACGCGCCGCGGCGTTGTGGCGGGGCCCCGGCTCGGCCATGCTGGCGATCATGTCGCCGACCGATTGGCGCCCGGGGCTCGCCGCCTCGCCGGCGCTGTTCCCCCTGAGCCTCGATCCGGCGACCGACCGGGTGCGCCTCGTGCGGCTGTCGCCGGTCGACTACGAGAAGGCGAGCTTCCTGGACGAACGGGTCCAGGCGCCCACCGCCGCGGAGGCGCCGTTCGGCGAGGTGGCCGAGGCCCTGTCCGGCGCGCCCCTCGCCTGCGACTGGATCTTCCACACCGGCCACGTGGGATCGACGCTGCTGTCGCGTCTCCTGGGCGCGCACCCGCGCGTCTTTTCCCTGCGCGAACCGCAGGCGCTTCGCACCCTTGCCGCCGCCGAGGTCGCGCGCGCCCCCTGGACCGACGCCGAGCTCGACCGCCGCCTGGCCGTCTTGCAGCAGCTCTTCTCGCGCACCTGGGCTCAGCCGAAGCGGGCGCTGGTCAAGGCGACCAGCCTGGTCACCGGCCTCGCGCCGCGGCTGCTGGCGCAGGGCGGCGAGGCCCGCGCCCTGCTGATGACCGTCTCGCCCGAGCGCTATCTCGCCAGCATCTTCTCCGGCGCCAACCTCGGCGACGTGCGCCAGGCCGCGCCGCTGCGGCTGTCGCGCCTGGAGGCCCGCCTCGGCGAGGCCCGCTGGCGGCTCGAGGCCCTCTCGCCCGGCGAGCTGGCGGCGATGAGCTGGGCCAGCGACGTGGCCGTCTTCGCCGACCTCGCGCGCCGGGCGCCCGGGCGCACCCGCCTGATCGACTTCGACGAATTCCTCGCCGATCCCCGCGCCGGCCTCGCCGCGGCGCTCGCCCACCTGCATGGCCGCGCCGATCTGGCCGAGGCCGCCCGCCTCGCCGCCTCACCCTATCTGCAGCGCTATTCCAAGGCGCCGGAGTACGGCTACGGCCCCGATCTGCGCCGGCAGGTGCTGGACCAGGCCAGGCGCCAGGCCGGCGACGAGATCGCTCGCGGACTCGCCTGGCTGGAATCCGTCGCCGCTGTCGTTCCCGCCCTCGCGGACATCGCGCCCTAGCTCGAACCCCACATGCGCCGCAGGTTCGCGCGCACGTACTGCAGCCGGTTGCGGTTCTCAGGGCTGATGTTGAAGCCCTCCAGCGCCGCCACCTCGTCCAGCTCGTAGAGCAGTTCGCGCTGGAAGCTGTCGGCGATGTGGCTCTCGACGAAGGTGATGCCGGCCAGCCGCTCGCCGCGCGTCACCGGCGTGACCTCGTGCAGCGTCGTCGAGGGATAGACGATCGCCGCCCCGGGCTTCAGCTTGAACTCCACCTTGCGCGTCCCGACCTGCACCGCGAGCGCGCCGCCGTCGTAGCTCTCCGGATCGTTCAGGAAGACCGTGCAGGAGATGTCCGAGCGCAGCTGCCGCGCGCCCAGAGGGATGATCGGCGAATCCACGTGCTGGCCGTACTTCATGCCCGGCGCGTAGCGGGTGAGCAGGGGCGGCGCCATCAGCGCCGGGAAGGCGAAGTTGCGGAACGCCTCCGAGCGCTGCAGCGCCGTCGCCAGGATCTTCGACGAGGCTTGGTAGGCCTGGTCGCCGTGGTCGATCTGCAGGTTGTCCTTCATCGTCGCGTGCGGGGCGGAAAGCCGCCCGTCCACGAAGGTCGCGCGCGCGGCCAGCGTGCGCAGCTCGGCCACCTCGTCGGGCGTCAGGACGTCTTCGATCTCGAGGAACATCTCGGCCGTTCGGTAGCATCCGCGCGGCGCGGGCGCTACTCGGCGGGCTGCGCCTCAGCCGGCTCGGCGACGAAGCCCTTCCAGCTCTTCATGTAGCCCAGGAACGCCGGGCCCAGGCCTTCCTTCTTCAGATGCGCCTCGCTGACCGGGCGGGCGATCGGCTCGAAGTCGCGGTCGGCGCCGTAGAGCTCGGGATAGTCGTGGTGCAGGATCGCCGCGCGGCCCAGGAAGACGAAGTCCATCCCCTGCTCGAGGCAGGCGCGCACGTCCGCCCCCGACATGATCTTGCCCGCGCAGCCGACGCGCACCTGGCCGCGCGGCAGGTCGGTGAACCAGCTCATCAGGCTGCGGCCCTTGAACTCAGTCTCCTCCGGCTCCTTCGTGTAGTCCCACAGCGACAGGTCGATGTAGTCGACCTTGCCTTCGGCCATCAGCCGCCCCGCCAGCGCGCGGATCTCGGCGAGCTTCAGTCCGAACCGCTCGGGCGACAGCCGGATGCCCAGGTTGAAGTCGGGGCGGCAGCGGCTGCGGATCCCGTCGATGATCTCGTGGACGACGCGCGCGCGGTTCTCGGGCGTGCCGCCATAGCGGTCCTCGCGCCGGTTGATCTCGGGCGACAGGAACTGGGCCAGCACGTAGCCGTGGGCGCCATGCATCTCCACGCCGTCGAAGCCCGCCCGCTCGGACCGCTGGGCGGCGGCGACGAAATCCTCCACCAGCTGCTCCACCTCGGCGGTCGACAGCGCCCGCGCGCCGGTCTCCTCGTTGTCCGAAGGGCAAAGGGGCGTCCCGCCAATCAGCTCCTTGGGGCTGCGCATGCCGGCGTGGTGCAGCTGGACGACCGCCAGGCTGCCTTCATCCTTGAGGGCCCTGGCCAGGCGGGTCAGGCCAGCCAGGTGCTGCTCGCCGAACACCCCGAGCTGGCCGGGGAAGCCCTGGCCCTGCCGCTGCACGTGCGCGGCGCAGGTCATCACCATGCCGAAGCCGCCCTGCGCGCGCAGGGTCAGCCAGCGGAACTCGTCCTCCGACAGCACGCCGTCCGGATGGCTCTGCAGGTTGGTGAGCGGCGCCAGCGCAAAGCGGTTCTTCATCTGCGGGCCGTGCGCGAAGGCGAGCGGCGAGAGCACGTCGGTCAAGGCGGAAGCCCCCTCAAACAGTTGTTCGGACGACTTCTATCGGAGCTGACGCGGGGGCGGCAACCGCGCTCAGACGGACCGCACCGGCAGGAAGCTGACCTGCAGGCCTTCTCGCACCGGATAGATCTCCACCTCCACCAGCGTGTCCAGCACCTGAGAGCGCGTCTGCAGGCGGACCGGGCGAAAGCCGCGCAGGGCGGCGTGGAACGCCTCCACGATCTCGCTCCCGGCGATCCAGGGAAAGGAATCGACCAGCTCGCGGCCGATCAGCTCCTGGGGCGGGCGGCCCCACAGGGCGAACGTCGCCGGGCTGGCGCTGAGCAGCCGAAGCTCGCGGTCGAGCGTGTAGAAGGCCCGCGTCGCCTGCCGCACCTGCACCCCCCGGGTTCACTGGAGGCACAGCCTAGCGTTGCCATTGCGCCGAAGGCAATCGCGGCGGTGGCGCGGGCGTTCAGGCGTTCAGACCCAGGTCGCGCGCCTTGCTTTCGAAATCCTGCCGCACGTCCTTGAGCGTGGGCAGGTTCAGCTCCCGGCTCTCGCGCTCGATCTTCTGCGCTGGCTCTGATGTCAGGTCGTCCTTGAAATTGTTCACCAGGTCCTGGGCCGAGCTGTAGTTCCTGTAGCGATCGACCTCGGAGCGGGTGGCGTCCTTCACGTCCGCCAGCTTGCGGCGCTCGTTGTCCGAGCGCCCGTCCTCGTCCGCCCTGAGCACCGGGTCGAAGACCCGCCGCTTAAGGAAGTCCACGAGCTCGCTCTGCCTGTGGTCCATCTGATCCCTTCCATGGTCCGGATTGCGCCCCTCCCGAGTTTGCAGAACCGTATCCCCACGGAGCCGTTCCAGGCGACGCCGGCCGGGCTGCATCACGATCCGGCGACGACCTGCGCCGGCGCGACCGGCGCCGTCTCCGGAGTCGCTTGCGTCGCGCACCGCCCCGTCGCGGCAGGCCGGGCGTGGCCGTCGAGCCGCGCCAGCGACCGCGCCCGGAACAGATGCTCGCGGGCCTCGGCGGCGCGGCGACGGACCGTCCTCTCGTCGCATGCGTCCATGGCGCGGCCTCAACCGGCGGGCGGCGAGCCTGTTCCCATGTTCGGGACGGCAGGGGCGCCCAGATCGGGCCGGGCTGCGCTTGTCGGGGGAAATTGGAGCGGGTGAGGGGAATCGAACCCCTGACATTCAGCTTGGGAAGCTGACGTTCTACCTCTGAACTACACCCGCGTTCGCAAGGCGCGTTCCTTAGCGGGTCCGGCGGCGCGCCTCAAGCGCGCCGCCGCGTCGCATCACCAGATCCGCACGCGGTCCTGCGGCGGAATGTACAGCTTGTCGCCCGGCTTCACGTCATAGGCCGAGTACCACCCGTCGATATTGCGGATCGTCCCGTTCACGCGGAACTTGGCCGGGGAGTGGGGGTCGACCACCGCCATCTGGCGGGCGAAGTCGGGCCGGATCTTCTCGCGCCACACCTGCGCCCAGCCCAGGAAGACCCGCTGGTCGCCGGTGAAGCCGTCGATCACCGGCGCCGGCTGGCCGTGCAGCGAGGCGTGGTAGGCGTCGTAGGCGAGGCTGAGCCCGCCCATGTCGCCGATGTTCTCGCCCATGGTCAGGCTGCCGTTCACGTGCACGCCAGGCACCGGTTCGAACTGCGAGTACTGCTCGCCCAGCTTCTTGGCCTCGGCGTCGAACTTCGCCGCGTCCTGCGGCGTCCACCAGTCGCGCAGCACGCCGTCGCCGTCGGACTTGCGGCCCTGGTCGTCGAAGCCGTGGCTGGTCTCGTGGCCGATCACCGCACCGATGCCGCCGTAGTTGATCGCGGCGTCGGCGTGCGGATCGAAGAACGGCGGCTGCAGGATCGCGGCCGGGAACACGATCTCGTTGTTCACCGGGTTGTAGTAGGCGTTGACCGTCTGCGGGGTCATGCCCCACTCGGTCTTGTCCACCGGCTTGTTCAGGCGCCGGACGTCGCGCCGCCATTCGAAGGCGCCGGCGCGGATGGCGTTGCCGTAGAGGTCGTTCGCCTTGAGAGTCAGCGCGCTGTAATTGCGCCACTTCACCGGGTAGCCGATCTTCACCGTGAACTTGGCGAGCTTCTCCAGCGCCCGCTCCTTGGTGGGCTCGCTCATCCAGGTCAGGTGCTCGATTCGGTTGTGCAGCGCGGTCTGGATGTCCTTCACCAGGGCGTCCATCTTCGCCTTGCTCTCCGGCGGGAACCAGCGGGCCACGTAGACCCGGCCCACCGACATGCCGATCGTGCTGTCGACGAACGACACCGCCCGCTTCCAGCGCGGCCGCTGCTCAGGCTGGCCCGCCAGCGTCTTGTTGTGGAACTCGAAACTCGCGTCCGAGAACCGCTTGGACAGATAGGGCGCGGCCTGGTCGGCCAGGTGGAACGCCTGCCAGGCCTTCAGGGTCGAGAGCGGCGTCGCGGCGTAGATCTTGGCGAACTTCGGGAACGCGGTGTTGGTGGTCACCACGAA
>JAGWSE010000439.1 GCA_028869395.1 Alphaproteobacteria bacterium
CCCTGGCGGTCGCGCCAGAGGTCCACGCTCGGATTATCGAACTCCAGCCTGCGCAGGTCGAGGTGTCCGCTGAACAGCGGGACAAGCCGAAGCCTCACCACCACGCGGCCGATGTCGGCCATGTGGCCCTTCCCCGCCCAGGCAGGGTTCGCGATGTGCAGGCCCTGCACTGAAGCGGTCGGGTTCCAGGACCAGATGTTGGCGTTCAGGTCTCCGGTGATCGTCACCTCGCGGTGCATGCGCGCCGAGAGCACGCGCGCCAGCGGCCCACGGAACCAGTTCCAGTTCCAGATCGAGACGACGAAGGCGATCAGCAGGGCCAGCCCCAGGAACACGCCGCCAGTGATCAGCGCCGCGCGGCGGCCCCGGCGAGGGGCGGCCTCGCTCGGGCGGTCGTCGCTTCGAGGATGGCCGAGAATCTCGGTGGTCACGGGTCGAACTCCACAGTCGCCTTTCAACGCGCAGGCGACCGGGGGCAGTTCCCTCGACGTGCTAGTGGCTCACGCCCCGGCCCGTCAGGGCGGTCAGCGCGGTGACGGCCAGGATCCGCAGATCGAAGGCGAGCGACATCCGCTGCAGGTACTCGCCATCGAGCTTCACCTTCTCCGGGATCGGCAGTTCGTCGCGGCCATTGATCTGGGCCCAGCCGGTCAGTCCGGGGCGTAAGCGGTCGACGCCGGCTTCGGCGCGCAGCGCCACGAGATCGTCCTGGTTGAACAGCGCCGGCCTCGGGCCGACCAGGCTCATGTCGCCCTTCAGCACGCTCCAGAGCTGCGGGACCTCGTCCAGGCTGGTGCGCCTCAGGAACCGTCCGAGCGGGGTGATCCAGCGGTCCGGGTCGGCGAGAAGATGCGTGGCGACATCCGGCGTCCCGATCCGCATGGTGCGGTACTTGGGCATGAGGAAGATTCGGTTGTAGCGCCCGACGCGACGGGACCAATGGAGCGCCGGGCCCGGACTGTCGAGGCGCACGGCGAACGCGAGCGCGACCAGCAACGGGGAGAGCAGGATCAGCCCCGCGAGGGCGCCTGCGATATCCACGAACCGCTTCACGCCGGGCCTCTCGTCGCGGGCGCGTCAGGCGCCATAGATCCGCGCCTCGCCGGCTTCGCCGAGCGTCACGGCCGTCCAGCGACAGATTTGCTCTATAGGATCGGCCACCTCCTCCGGCGCGCCGACCAGCACCAGCGCGCAGCCATTCATCTTCATCGGATCGGTGAGCGGCCGCAGCCGCGTCTCGAACACCAGCGCCGGTCCATGGATCGCGTCCTCGAACTCGCCCAGGAAGGCGTCGAAGGTCGCGAGATCCTTCAGCGGAAGCCAGACGAACAGCATCGCGGCGCGATTGCGCCGTCTCACCGCGGCGGCCGTCGCGATGATCCGGCCGTACTCATCTGCGCGCTCGAACGGCGGATCGATCACCATTAGCACGCGGCCGCTCGGCGGCGCGCCGGACTGCGCCGCCTCGTAGCCGTCGCCGCTACGGGCCAGCACATTCTTGCGGCCCTTCAGGACCTCGCGCAGCGCGGCGGCCTCGTCCGCCCGAAGCTCGTAGGCGGCATAGCTGTCCGTCGGCCGCAGCGCGCCCGAAATCAGAAGCGGCGACCCGGGATAGCGAGCGACCGGCCCGGTCCCGTTCAGCGACCGGACGGCGGCGATCAGCGGCGCGAAGCCCGCCGGCGCGGCGGGATCGGCCATCAGACGCATAATGCCGGCCTCGGCCTCGCCGGACTTTCGCGCCTCGGGACCGCGCAGGTCATAGAGGCCCCGCCCCGCGTGGGTGTCGATGACCCGCAGCGGCGCTCCCGTGGCGGTGAGCACCTTCAGAAGCTGCAGCAGCCCTGCGTGCTTCACCAGGTCGGCGAAGTTCCCCGCGTGGAAAGCATGACGGTAGTTCAAGGGTTTATGCGCTCCACCCGACACAGGAACCGGCCTACCGATAGCACGTTGGCGGCAGGCCAGCGGAAGTCGGAAAATCCATGCAGCCACGCCCCCTCCCCGCGCGACGGCCCTGAGCCATGGCGCGCGACACCCACGACGCCGTCCAGACCGCACGCCCGTCCGACATCCCGATGGAGGACCTGAAGGCCGCGGGCCTCAGCTATGTGTCCGACCATGGGCCCGGCATCCGCCGCCGGCGGTTCGGCGCCGGCTTCAGCTATCGCAATCCCGACGGGACCGCGCTGACCGACGAGGCCGCGCTGGATCGCATCCGCAAGCTCGCCATTCCGCCCGCTTGGACCGACGTCTGGATCTGCCCCGATCCGCGCGGCCACATCCAGGCCACCGGCCGCGACCAGAAGGGGCGCAAGCAGTACCGTTATCATTCGCGCTGGCGGCAGGTGCGCGACGACAACAAGTACCACCGCGTGATCGACTTCGGCCGCGCGCTGCCCCGGCTCCGGGCCCGCGTGGACAAGGACCTGAAGCAGGCGGGCCTGCACCGGGACAAGGTGCTTGCGGCCGTGGTGCGGCTCATGGAAATCACCCTCATCCGCGTGGGAAACGAGGAATACGCCAAACAAAACAAAAGCTTCGGCCTCACCACATTCCGCAACCGCCATGCCAGGGTGCGCGGCTCAGAGGCGGTGTTCGAGTTCCGGGGCAAGAGTGGGAAGGCGCACAGGACCGGTATCCGCGACCGTCGGCTGGCCCGCATCATCAAGGCCTGCCAGGAACTGCCGGGTCAGCACCTCTTCGAATACATCGACGATGACGGCGCGCTGCGCACCGTGGAGTCCGCCGACGTGAACGACTATCTGCGCGACGCCATGGGCGAGGATTTCTCGGCCAAGGACTTCCGCACCTGGGCCGGGACGGTGAACGCGGCTCGCGCGCTCGCCATGGCGCCGGAATGCGGCAGCGCCACGGAGGCCAAGCGCCACATCTCCACCTGTGTGAAGGCCGTGGCCGGGCTCCTGGGCAACACCGCCGCGGTCTGCCGCAGCGCCTATATCCATCCCGTCGTGCTGACGGCCTACGAGGAGGGCGCCCTGCCCTTCAAGGGCTCCACGGAAGGCCGCGCCTTCGAACTCGCCGTCCTGCGCTTCCTCGAGGAGGCGCATGCAGCGGCCACCGAGGCTGAAGGACCCGGCCCCAAAGGCGCATCGGTGCGGCGCCCTCACGGCCGCGACGCGGGCGTCCACGCGGCCTAGCCTTCCGCCACGTAGGGGTCCTAAGCTTTCCGGGTCGCGCGGGGCGAGCCGCGCCAGGGAGACATGCCCGTGGAGCTTCAGCGTCTGCGCTTCGGCGCGTTCATCGCGCCCTTCCACCCTGTCGACGAGAATCCGACTCTGGCCATCCAGCGCGACCTCGAGCTCGTCGAATGGATGGACCAGCTCGGCTACGACGAGGCCTGGATCGGCGAGCACCATTCCGCCGGCTACGAGCTGATCGCGAGCCCGGAGGTGTTCATCGCCGCGGCGGCTGAGCGGACCAAGCACATCCGGCTCGGCACAGGCGTCTCCTCCCTGCCCTATCACCATCCGATGATGTTGGCGGACCGCATCAACCAGCTCGACCACATGACCCGCGGTCGGGTGATGTTCGGCGTGGGCCCGGGCGCCCTGGTCTCCGACGCCTTCATGATGGGCGTTCCCGTCCAGAAGCAGCGCGACCGGATGGACGAGGCGCTCGGCGTGCTCGTGCGTCTGCTGCGCGGCGAGGAAGTCACCCATCAGTCCGACTGGTTCGAACTGCGGAACGCGCGGCTGCAGATGACGCCCTACTCGCGTCCGTCGGTGGAGATCGCCGTGGCCAGCCAGGTTTCGCCCACGGGCGCGAGGGCGGCCGGTCAGCACGGCGTGGGCCTTCTCTCGCTGGGGGCCACGACCACCGCCGGCTTCAACACTCTCGCCTCCAACTGGGCGATCGCCTGCGAACAGGCGGCGGAGCACGGCCAGACCATGGACCGCAACCGCTGGCGCCTGGTCGGGCCCATGCACATCGCCGAGACGCGCGAGAAGGCGATGGCGGACGTCCGCTTCGGGCTCGAGAAGTGGATCTACTATTTCCAGGAAATCGCCAACCTCCCGCTCGTGCCCGAGGGTCCGGACCCCGTGAAGGCCATGATGGACACCGGCATGGCGGTGATCGGCACGCCGGACGACGCCGCCCAGCGCATCCAGCAGCTGGTCGAGGAAAGCGCCGGCTTTGGCGCCTTCCTGTTCATGGATCACAACTGGGCGCCGTGGGAGGCCAAGAAGCGCTCCTACGAGCTGGTGGCGCGCTACGTCGCCCCGAAGTTCCAGTCGCTGAACGTGAACCGCGAGGCCTCCATGTCGTGGGTCGGTCAGAACAAGACCGAATTCACCACCCAGGTCCGCGCGGCGGTCGGCGCGCGGATCGTCCAGCACATCCAGGAGAAGGGCGCGGAGAACATCCGCCCCGAGATCGTGGCGCTGATCACCGGCCAGGCCGCGCCGGAAAAGGCCGACTAGGCTTGGACCTCACGGCCTATTTCGACCGGATCGGCTTCGCGGGCGAGGCGAAGCCGGACCTCGCCACGCTCACCGCCTTGCACCGGGCGCACCTGTTCGCGATCCCTTACGAGACCTTCGAGGTCCAGTTCGGCCGGCCGCTGACCATCGCCCCGGACGCCGCGTTCGAGAAGATCGTGAACGGCCGGCGCGGCGGCTGGTGCTTCGAGATGAACGGCCTCTTCGCCGCCGC
>JAGWSE010000440.1 GCA_028869395.1 Alphaproteobacteria bacterium
CAGCGGTAATAACCGGCGCGCCTGGAGGTGATCCGCGCCGCCAGCGACCGCCCAACCCGAACTCACCCCAACGTCACGCCAGGGCCGAACGCCACTTGACTCGATTAGACGATTAGCTAATCGTCTTACAATGAGTTCGGTGTTCAAGGCCCTTTCCGATCCGACGCGCCGCCGCGTGCTGCTGCTCCTGCGCAAGAGGCCGATGAGCGCCGGCGAGCTCAGCGACCACTTCGACGTATCCAAACCGACAATGTCGGCGCACTTCGCAGTGCTGAAAGAGGCCGACCTGGTGCACGCCGAGAAGGCGGGCAAGTCGGTCATCTATCACCTGAAGCTCTCGGTGCTCGAAGAAGCGCTGTTGGGCTTCGCCCAATCATTCGGCCTGGGCGCGGAAGCCCCGGAACCTTACAACAACGAGGAGTTGAGGCAATGAGACAGGCAGTAAAGCAGCAACTAAGCCTCGCCTGGGCTACGGTGATGATAGTCGCGGCGTTTGCCGCGGCCTACGCGTACAGGCAGGGCTACATTGACGTCGACACGAAACGCCGGCTGATCGCCATGAACGGGCTCTGGCTGGCTTGGTTCGGCAATCAAATGCCCAAGGCCTTCGTCCCGAGCGCCTGCGCGCGCCAAGCCAAGCGGGTGGTCGGCTGGTCTCTGGTGCTGAGCGGGCTGGTGTATGCCGGGATGTTTACGTTCGCCCCAATCCCAATCGCCATGACGGTCGGGACCGGCGCGGTCTTAGCCGGCCTAGCGGTGTCGCTCGGCTATTGCCTGTCGCTGCGGGCTACGCCGAAAGCGGTCTAAATCCAGCCTGGTTCTGTCTGTCCGCCACGGGTCGACGTACTAACCCGCTCGCGCGGGAGGAGTATTCGTTCGGCATAGGTGAGCAGCGGGATCCTCCTGTCTGAAGAGGAAGTGGGTGGGCCACGTCCTCTCCAAGACAGGAGACGAGTGATGCCAGACGACGCCATCAACCCGCTGCGCCGCAGGATGATCGAGGACATGGTCATCCGCAACTTCGATCAGCAGACCCAGCGGGCTTATCTTCGCTCGGTGCTATCCTGCTGCCGGTACTGCGATCGGCGGCCGGCCGAGCTGACGTTCGAGGACGTGCGGGAGTACCAGCTTCACCTGACGCAGAGCGGGCTCGCCCCGGCCAGCATCAACGGGGCGATGGTGGCCCTGCGGTTCTTCTTCCGGGTGACGCTGAAGCGGCCGGAGGCGGTCGATTACATCCCGATCGTTCGTGAGCCTCAGCGGCTTCCCGTCGTGCTCACACCCGCCGAGGTCGCCAGCCTGCTGCAGGCGGCGCCCGGGCTCAAGTGGCGCACGGCGCTGAGCGTCGCCTATGGCGCGGGTCTGCGGGCCTCCGAGGTGGTCGGGCTCAAGGTCGGCGACATCGACAGCCAGCGGATGCGGATCCGGGTCGAGCAGGGCAAGGGACGACGGGATCGCGACGCGCTGCTGTCGCCGCATCTACTGGCCAGCTTGCGCAACTGGTGGAAGGTGGCGCGCCCGCCGGTTTGGCTGTTTCCCAATCGTCTGACGCCCTTCGAGCACGTGACGCCGAAGTCGCTAAACCGGGCCTTTCACCAGGCCCTGCAGCGCGCCGGGATCAAGAAGCCGGTGTCGCTGCACACCTTGCGGCACTGCTTCGCCACCCACCTCCTGGAGCAGAGCGTCGATGTGCGGGTGATCCAGGTGCTGCTCGGCCACAAGAAGCTGGAGACCACGGCGGTCTACACCCACGTCGCGGCCAAGACCCTGGACGGGATCGACAGCCCGCTGGATCTCCTGAAGCTGAGCCCACCGCCGGCCTGAGGCGCGCGCCAGGCCGGTGCGCCCGGCGCTGGAGGTCGCCGACATTTTCCGCGCCCATGGGCCCGCGTGGCGGCGGGCGCAGGCCGGTCATCTCAGTCTTGGCCAGCTGAAGGTGATGTCGGCGATCGAGGCCTGCCGCACCGCCGAGCTCGGCGGCCACGTCGACCGCTGCGAGGACTGCGGCCAGCTGCAGATCGCCTATAATTCCTGCCGCAACCGCCACTGCCCCAAGTGCCAGGGGGCGGCGGCGCAGCGCTGGCTGGAAGCGCGTGAGGCCGAGCTGTTGCCGCTCGCCTACTACCACGTGGTGTTCACCGTCCCGGCGGCGATCGGCGACATCGCCTTCCAGAACAAGGCGGCGGTCTACGACATCCTGTTCAAGGCGACGTCCGAGACCCTGCTGACCATCGCCGCCGATCCCAAGCACCTGGGCGCGCGCATCGGCTTCACCGCGGTGCTGCACACCTGGGGCTCCGCACTCACCCATCATCCGCACCTGCATTGCATCGTGCCCGGCGGCGGGCTCTCCCCCGATGGCGAGCGCTGGGTGTCCTGTCGGCCCAGGTTCTTCCTGCCCGTGCGCGTGCTCTCCAGGCTGTTCCGCCGGCGGTTCCTCGAGCGGCTCGCCGCCGCCCACGCCGAGGGGCGCCTGGCCTTCTTCGGCGAGCTGGCCGGTCTCGCCGACCGCGCGGCCTTCGCCGCGCGTCTGGCGCCGCTGCGCCGCGCCGAGTGGGTGGTCTACGCCAAGCGCCCGTTCGCGGGCCCTGAAGCGGTGCTGGCCTACCTCGCCCGCTACACCCACCGTGTCGCCATCTCCAACAGCCGCCTGGTCAGTCTGGACGCCCGAGGCGTGACCTTCCGCTGGAAGGACTACCGAGCCGACGGACCCGCGCGGCAAAAGCTGATGACGCTCGCGCCTGAGGAGTTCATCCGCCGCTTCCTGATCCACGTGCTGCCGGCCGGCTTCCACCGCATCCGCCACTATGGGCTGTTCGCCAACCCCGCGCGCGCCGCCAACCTGGCCAAGGCCCGGACGCTGCTCGCCCCGTCCCCACCACCGCCCGACGACGCGCCCGAAGCTCCCGCCAAGCCGCCGATCGCCTGTCCCTGCTGCGGCGGCCGCCTGCGCCTGGTCGAGATCTTCACGCGCGGGACAGCGCCGCGCAGCGCCCCGGCCGGGCCGGTCATCGGGATCGACAGCTCATGAGCCGGACGCAGCACCCAACGCCCCGCCACGGACCTGCTCTTCCGGCTCCAGGCCGACGACGCGGCGGGCTGCGCCAAGATCGTCCCCAGCGGCGGCTGCCGGCTCGCCGAGGCCACCCGAGGCGCCTCGGGCCCGCCACAGCCTGGGCGAGATCCCCCAGCTCGGCCGCCCCCTTGGGCGCGGACACCCGCCCGTCAGCTCGCCTCGGACCAGCCGGCCAGCTCAAATCCCCATAGCTCGCGTCCGCCTCCCCGCGGGTCAGACTTCGAGCTTTCTCAGACACCCGCCGGCCGGGACACACCCCCCGCTGCGCTTGGCGGGTGTCCAAGAAACCTAAACAGAAGCGCCCGTCGTGGTCCGCGCCGAAAGCGGAGGTTCGGAAGGTCGGGTGAGGGGCGGGGAGCGGACGCTCCCGGTCATCGACAATGCCCCGTCATCGCGGACGGAGCGCCCGTGCGCTTCCGGCCCGGAGGCGGAGGGTCGCCTCAGGCGGCGCGGCGGGCCTCGACGACGGCGATGCGATGCAGGGCGGTGATCACCGCCAGGCCGGGGACAAGCAGGCAGGTCCCCAGGATGAGCACGCCGTGCACGTCGCTGTTGCTGACCACCAGCGAGGCGAGGAAGGGCCCCAGCGCGCCGGCCAGCACCTGCACCGCGCCGCTCTGGACCACGGCGCGGCGGGAGGGATCGGCCTCGATGGTCATGGGCACCAGGAAGGGGCCCGCCATCATGCCCGCCAGGCCGCCAAGGCCCGAGACGACCACGAACCACCAGCCCGGCGCGTGGACGGCGTAGGTCGCCCATCCCAGCAGGAAGATGAGGCTCGCGCCCCAGAAGACGTGGATATAGCGCACCTTGCCGGCCAGCGCCGTGGCCGCCGCCCCGCCGAGGATCTGGCAGGCGAGGCTGACCGAGACGGCGGTGCGGCCGAGGTCGGCGTGGAGCCCCGCCTCTCGGGCGAGCGGGATCAGGTAGACGCCGACGCCGGAGAGCGGCGCGGTGAAGCCGACGGTCCCGATCAGGGCGATCCAGCCCCGGGGCGGCGGGGCGCCGGAGGCGGCGTTCTCCGCGCCCGGCACCACGCCGTAGCGGCTGGGCGTGAACAGGGCGAAGACGATGCAGATCGCGCTGGCGGCCGCCAGGGTGGCGTAGCCGCCGTTGGCGCCGAACCGGGGCAGGGCGTAGGCCGAGACGGCGGTGGCGGCGATCAGCTGGGTGACGCCCATGCCAGTGAAGAGCACGGCGGCCCAGCGCTCCGGCGTGGCGGTGCGCGAGATCAGGCCGACCGCGATCCACAGGAGCACGCCTTCGGGGATGCCGGCCAGGGTGCGCACCGCGTACACCGAGCCGCCGCTGGCGTGCAGGGTGGCGAGGTTGGCGCCGACCAGCAGGATCGAGGCGGCCAGGGCGATGAGCCGAAGCCGCTTCGGCTTCAGGACGATGCCGGCCAGGCCCGTCGAGAGGCCCATGCTGAGGGCCTCCAGCATGGCGGTGCGGCCGATCCCCGCCGCGGTCAGCCGGTGCTCGTCGACCAGCGCGCTGAGCAGGATGCCCATCACGCCCGCGCCGACCAGGCAGAGCACGCCCAGCGAAAGGGCGCTGGCGGTCTCGAGCGCGGTGAACGGCGCGCCGGCGACCTCCGCGACCTCGTCCTCCCACAGCTCGGGCGGGTCCTCGCGCACGACGGCGGAGGTTTCGGACGGGGGCGGTGCGCTCATCGGGGGACCGGCTCAGCTGGCGTGGACCGTCACCATCGCCCGGCCGGGCGCGATTTGGGAAGCGGCGAGTGCGCCTCGCCGCGCCGCAGGAGGCCGCGATCGTCAGGCGCGGCGGAACGGGGCCGGCGTCTTGCACATCTCCGACCGCGTCTGTCGGGAGCCGGACCGACGGCGCGGCCGATCCGTTGCAGAAACCGCCACGGCTGCGCTTGACGTAACGTCGTGCGCCATGCCCCGATGCAGATCGACCTGCGATCCGATCGCCGGTCCGGAGGGGGAAGATGCACGTCGCGCTGCAGCTTCATTGCGGGGACGGGCGCGGGGACCGGGACCGCGACGATCCCTGGCCGCCGGGCGAGGATCCCGACGGCGCGCGGGCCGAGCTGGAAGACCTGGCCTACCGGGTCGAGGTCTGGGACGCGGGCGCGACGTACGCCGAAGCCCTGGTCGCGGTGGCGGCCTCGCCGGCGGTGGCCTACGCCGCCTACTACGCCGCCGCCCGGGAGCATCCCGGGCGCGACGTCACCCTCACGCACAAGGGCATGATCCTCAGCCACTGGCGCGCCGGCGCGATCTAGGCGAGACCAGCGGGGCTGAGAGGGAGGGGCTTTTGGGACGCAGGGACTGGTGCGCCGCCGCGGCGGCGCTGGCGGCGCTGGCGGCGCTCGCCGCATCGCCGGCGTGGGCGGCCTCGCGCGCCGACAAGGTGGCCGACCCGGACACGCGGGCCTGGTGGCATATCGCCGAGCACCTGTCGTCGGACGCCATGCAGGGGCGCGACATCGGCTCGCCCGGCCACCAGCGCGCGGCCGAGTGGGTGGCGGCCCGCTTCAAGGCGGCGGGGCTGAAGCCGGCCGGGGACAACGGGACCTGGTTCCAGAGCTTCCCGGTGCATGACGTGCGGGTGGATTCGGCCCGGGCGGCGGTGGTGCGCAAGGGCGGGCGGCTGCCGCTGCGCTTCCTGTGGGACTTCAGCGTCCGCGCCGCCGACGACCTGCCGGCGAGGATCGACGCGCCCATGGTGTTCGCGGGCTACTGCCGGGCGCAGGACCTGACCGGCGCCAGGGGCCGGATCGCGGTTTGCATCAACACGCGGCGCGCCGGACTGACGAGCGGGGCCGAGCGGCTGAAGAACGCGCAGGCGGCCGGCGCGGTCGGGCTGATCCAGGTGGACGACCCGGGCTTCACCATCGAGCCGTTCCGCTGGCCGCAGGCCTATGCGCGCACGGTGACGCTCGCCGAGACGCCGCCGGCGCCGACCCACGGCTTCGTGGCGATGACCCTGAGCGCCAGGGCGTTCGCGGCGATGGCCCGGGGCTCGGGCCACGACGGGGCGAAGGTGCTGGCGGACGGCGGGGCAAAGAGGCCGCTGCCGGTGTTCGACCTGCCCGGGCGGTTCACGGCGCGGTTCACCACCAGCCGGCGCGACGAGCGGGGCGTGAACGTGCTGGCGGCCCTGCCCGGATCGGACCCGAAGCTGGCGGGCCAGACGCTGGTGCTGGGCGCCCACCTCGACGGCTATGGCTTCGGCACGCCGGTCAAGGGCGACAACCTCTACAACGGCACGCTGGACGATGCGGCCTATGTCGGCACGCTGATCCGCTTCGCCGAGCGGCGGGCCGGCAGGCCGATGCGGCGCACGGTGGTGTTCGCGGCGTTCGACGGCGAGGAGAAGGGCCTGCTGGGCTCGACCTGGTTCACGCGCCACCCGACCGTGCCGAAGGCCTCGCTGGCGGCGGACATCAACCTCGACCAGCTGCGGCCGCTGTTCCCGCTGAAGCTCCTGACGGTGCTGGCGCTGGACGACACGACGCTGGGCGACACGGTGCGCCAGGTCGCCGCCGCGCGCGGCATCGCCGTGCAGCCGGACCCGGAACCGGAGCGGGCGCTGCTCCGGCGCGCCGACCACTGGCCGTTCATGAAGATCGGGGTCCCGGCGACCGGCTTCATCTTCGGCTTCAGGCCGGGGACCGATGCGGAGCGGCGCTATCGCGAATGGTACCGCGTCCGCTACCACCGCCCGCAGGACGACCTGACCCAGCCCATGGACTTCAAGGCCGCGGGCGACTTCAACCGCTTCTTCTACCAGCTGGCCGAGTCGGTGGCGGACGCGCCGCAGGCGCCGGCATGGAAGCCGGGCAGTCCCTACGCGCCGAAGCGGACCGATCCATCTTCCGAACCGTAAGCCGAAGTCCGTGTTCGGACTTCGAGCGGACCTTCGGCCGTCGATGAGGCCCGTGGGGAACGAAGATCAAGCTGAGCCGTTGGCCATGCCAAGGGCGAGCATGAACCCTACCTCGCTCCCGGGTTTCAACGGAGAAGGTGGGCGCCATGCCAGCCACGCTCAACGTGATCTTCGGGCCCTGCGCGGCAGGCAAGACCACCTACGCCCACGCCCTTGCCCGCCGTGAGGGCGCCGTCCCCTTCGTCCTCGACGAGTGGGGCGCGCGCCTGTTCGGCCCGGACCTGCAGGGTCCCATCGAGTTCGCCTGGATGCTGGAGCGCCTCGGCCGCTGCAACCAGCTGATCTGGTCGACCGCCGAAGCCGTGCTCGCCGCCGGAAGCTCGGTGGTGCTCGACACCGGCGGCATGCGGCGGGCTGACCGGGATCGCATCCGGCAGATGGCCGACGCCATGGGCCTGTCACCGCAGTGGCACTTCGTCGACGCGCCGCAGGAGGTCCGCCGCGCCCGCGTCGCCGAGCGGAACACCGCCAAGGGCGAGACCTTCGTCATGGAGGTGACGCCGGAGATGTTCGAAATGCTCGAGGCCGTTTACGAGCCGCCCGCCCCGGCCGAGCTGGAGGGCGCGGTTCTGAGCCTCGGCGATGACGGCGGGGCTGCCGCGCCAGCCGCGGCGCAGCCCGAGGCGGTGGACTAGCTCGACCGTGGTCGCCTTGCCGGTCTCGCCGTGCCGCGGCTCGCGTGACTGACCGGCGCGAGTCGCCCTGTTACGCCAATGTCGGAAACTGTGCAGACGTCGCCCCCCGGACGGCCTAGCCTCCCCACATCGCTGGCCGAGACCTTGGGCTCCGGCGACTGAGAGATGGCGCAAGCCGATGCTCCCGCCTGATGGCCTGGAGCGCGACGTGAACACCCAGCCAGAGGACCTGCCGGAAACCAATCCTGCGACGGAGTGGGCCATCTACAACCTGGACGCGGATCTCCGGATTATCTCGGCCAATGCTGCAGCCCGCGCCTATTGGGGACGCGACTTGGCCGAGGTGCTTTCGCGCAGGCTGCCCGAGGCGTT
Organism: Alphaproteobacteria bacterium; assembly: GCA_028869395.1. Lineage (GTDB taxonomy): Bacteria > Pseudomonadota > Alphaproteobacteria > Caulobacterales > Caulobacteraceae > Phenylobacterium. The sequence continues at coordinate 8,002 of JAGWSE010000440.1, forward strand.
TCCCGAGGTGCTTGGTACGTCGGTATTCGAGGAGCACCTGCGAGCCATGAAGAGCTTCGAGGTGTTCCGGGACCAAGTGATGTCGCCTGTGCTACGGCGGCCGATCGAGCTCGCGATTTTTCCGCATTTACGCGGCCTTAGGGTGGCCTTTCGCCCAACAGACTGAACCGCCCGGCGCGCGGGGCCGACGACGGCGCCTCACCTCCCACGGCTTGCGGCCTGGGAGAGGAGCAGATTGAGCGTCAGGCCGCAGCCGAGCCTCTGGGGAAATCGAGGGCCTGCTGGAGGACCGAGAGCAGGTGCTCGGGCTTCATGGGCTTTTCGATAACCCCGTCCATGCCGGCGGCGAGGTATTCGGCGGCGTCGTCGGGGTCGGCGTTGGCGGTGAGCGCCACGATCGGCACCTCGCCCCGCTCGCCGCCGATGGCGCGGATCGCGCGGGCGGCCGCGACGCCGTCCATGCGCGGCATGCGGATGTCCATCAGGATCAGGTCGAAGCGGCCGTTGCGGGCGGCCTCGACCGCCTCCACCCCGTCGACGGCGGACTCGGAGGTGCAGTCGAACATCTCGCACAGCGCCTGGGCGACCATGCGGTTGGTGGCGTTGTCGTCGACCACCAGGACGTGGCCGGAGCGGGTGGGGTGGCGCAGCTCCGGCTCCGGGGTCGCGGCCGCCTTGGGGAGCGGCAGCTGGAACAGCACGGTGTGGCCGCCGCCGGGATTGGCCTGGTCGGCCACCCGGCCCCGGAGGTCGGAGATGAGCCGGCGGGCGAGCGCCATGCCCAGGGCGACCTCGAGGCCGAGCTGGGTTTCCACGGCGCGCACGCGGGTGTCGAGGTCCTGGGCCTCCCAGGCGGGGTCGCGGGCGCTGCGCACGCGGCCTTCGACGAGCAGCCTGTCGCCCTCGGGCACGGCGCGAAGGCTGGCCTCGACGGCGCCGCGGCGGGCGCCGGCGACCGCCTCGCCGATGAAGCCGTCGTAGATCTGCTTGAGCCGCGTGCGGTCGGCCAGGACGGCGGCGTCGGGCGCCCCGTCGTAGGAGACGAGCAGGGTGACGCCGCTCATTGCGGCGGCGGCGCGCCAGTGGTCCTGCACCTCGTCCATCAGGTCGCGCAGGCGGATCGGCGAGGGGTCGAGCCGCAGGCCATGGGTCTCGAGGGCCTGCAGGTCGAGGGCGGCGTCGAGCAGGCGGCGGACCCCCTCCGCGGCCTCGGCCACCGACGAGACGCAGGCCTGGCCGTCGGGCGTCAGGCGCTGGCGCGCGAGCTGGTTGGTCAGCGCGACGATGCCCGCCATCTGCTGGCGGATGTCCGCGGTGACGCGGTCGAGGAAGTAGTCCGGAAGGGACATCGCCCCGGACTATGGCCGGTCGCGCTTGCGGAGAGGTTAAGTCCTCCAGGTTGCAGGCGCGGCAAAAGAAACGGGCGGCGGACCCGCGAGGGATCCGCCGCCCAGGAAGGCGCTGGGAAGCGCGCCGAACTAGAAGCGGTACTGAAGCTCCACGCCGTAGGTGCGCGGCTCGATCAGGCCGCGGGTGATGGCCACACCGTCCTGGTAGAGGCCCGACGCGCCCAGCCCGAAGGTGGCCGTGGGATTGGTGGAGCCGGTGGAGGTGAAGCCCGTCTTGTTGAAGGCGTTCTTCACGTAGGCGATCACCGAGTACTTCTTGGCGGCGTCGTTCCAGATCGCCCGGAAGTCGGTGGTGCCGTAGGCCGGGACCGCGAAGGCCGGATCGTTGCCGAACGGCTGGTAGATGGTCTTGTCGGTCCAGGTGTAGGTGGCCGACAGGATCAGGTCGCCCGGCTCGAAGTTGAACGTGTAGTTGCCGTTGATGGCGAACTTGTTCTTCGGCGACTGGTAGAGCGGCGAGCCCTCGATGTTCTGCGGCTGGATCTTCACGCCGTTCAGCGTGACCGCCTGGCCGGCGGGCCTGGAGCCCGGCAGCAGGGCCGAGGGATCGGCCGGGTCGTAGAAACAGCAGCCCGAGGTGATCTTCGTGTTCAGGTAGCCGTAGCTGGCGTTGAACTGCAGGTTGCGGATCGGCTGCCAGATGGCCTCCAGCTCGAGGCCGTAGGCGCGGGCGCCCACGTTGACGAAGTCGTTCGCCGTCGCGGTCATGGCCGCGTTCAGCTGCTGCACGTTGAGCTGCAGGTTCTGGTAGTCGTTGTAGAAGGCCGCGGCGTTGACCTGCAGGGTGTGGGCGACGGTCTTCTTCAGGCCCACCTCGTAGGCGTTGACGCCTTCCTGGTCGGCCTCGGGCCGGGGCGAGAGCGTGCCCAGCAGGAAGCCGCCCGACATGTAGCCGCGCGAATACTTGACGTAGGCCAGGGTGTCGCGGTCCGGCTGCCAGTTGAGGTTCAAGGTGCCGGTCAGCGCGCCCCAGTCGTCGGTGATCGAGCGGGCGTTCTGAACGCCGTTGGCCGGGTTGTTGTCGAGGTCGGTGGACACGTCGAAGGCGTAGGCGCCGCCTAGCGCCGGGCCGAACGGGCCGGCCGGCGAGAACAGGATCAGCCGCTGGGTCTCGTAGCCCGCCTTGCGGTCGTGGGTGTAGCGCAGGCCGCCTGTGACCGACCACTGGTCGTTGAGCTTGTAGGTGGCCTGGCCGAACACCGCCCAGGCGTCGGAGACCAGGGTGGCGTACTGGTCGACGTAGTCGCGCGAGGGGTTGGGCGCGGCGGGCGCCAGGATCGGCATGCCGGTCGCCGGGTTGATGCCGCGGAAGTACATCGGGTTGGCGAGCTGCGCCTGCTGCGGGTCGGCGAGCTGGATCTGCTGGGCGTAGTTCTCGTGGTACTGGTAGAGGCCCAGGATCCACTGAAGCGGACCGCCATTCTCCTTCGAGGCCAGGTCGAACTCGTTGGAGAAGTACTTCTTGTGCTCGTTGAAATCGGTCGTGTAGTCCACGAAGATCCCGGGCACGCCGGCGACGGTGATCGGCGCGGTGCGGCTGGTGGAGTCGTAATCGCCGCCCGTCTGGTAGTTATACTGCTGGTAGCCGCCGATATACTTCAGGTCGGCGAAGCCCAGGTCGCGGGTGATGTGGACGGTGATCAGGTGGTTGCCGCGCAGCTGGCCGTAGCCCGGGCGGTTGGTGTTCTGCACGTAGGGGTTGGCGACGCCCGGGTTGGCGACGGTGTAGCCGTACTGCGGGTTGGTCACGAGCTGGCCGATCGGGCCGAACGGCAGGGCGGTGTCGTAGGGCGTGACGAGGTTCGACCAGCGGTCGCCCACGCCGGTGGTGTCGTCCCAGCTGGTGCGGGAATAGCGCAGCCAGAAGGTGGTCTTGTCGCCCAGCTCGCCCTCGAGCTGGCCCTCGAAGTAGGTGCGGTTGATCGAGCCGCCGGTGTTGCCCGAGCCGATGTTCTTGATGAACCCGTCGGCCTTCTCCTTCGAGCCGCCGAGCTTGAGGCGCAGGTGCTCGGTGAGCGGGATCGAGACCACCCCTTCGATGTCGCGGTCGTCGTAGTTGCCGTAGTGGGCGCGGATCTCGCCCGAGAACTCCTTGGCCGGGCGCACGGAGATGATGTTGATCGCCCCGCCCATGGCGTTGCGGCCGTAGAGGGTGCCCTGCGGGCCGCGCAGGATCTCGGTGCGCTCGACGAACAGCGGGCTCTTGAAGAGCTCGGCCGAGGAGGCGGAGTAGAAGCCGTCGGTGTACTCGGCCACGCCCGGATCGTTGCCGATGTAGAAGGTGTTGCGCCCGGCGCCGCGCAAGCTGACGCGGTCGGTGCCGGAGTAGTTCATGCCCGGCGTGAAGTTCACGAAGTCCTGGATGCCGGTGATGCCTTCGACCTCGCGCTTGGCGGAGGTGTAGGCCGAGACGGCGACGGGGACGTCCTGCAGCGACTGCTCGCGCTTCTCGGCGGTGACGACCAGGGCCTCGACCTCGTTGGCGGCGGGCTGGGCGGCCGGCGCCTGGGGCGGCGCGGCGGCCGGCGCAGTCTGGGCGGTTGCGGGCGGCGCGCCTTGCGCGAGGGCGGGGG
>JAGWSE010000441.1 GCA_028869395.1 Alphaproteobacteria bacterium
GCGCGTCGAGGGCGGCGCGGATCTGCGCGTGCCGGTCCGCCGTCAGCCGCCAGCCGACCATGAACACCGCGCCCAGCATGACGAAGGCGATCGGTCCCGAGACGAAGGTGAGCGCCAGCCCACGAAGGGCCTCGGGCGAATTGGCGTGCCCGAGCCTGGGCGAATAGCCGAGCCGGGCCAGCAGCGGGAAGGTGATCACGATCGCCAGCGCCGCGGCGACCTTCGCGGCGGCGGTGTTCAGGGCGTAGATCAGGCTCAGCCGGTCGCGCCGGTGGTCCAGCCGCACCTCGTCGGCCACATCGGCCAGCATGGAGCGGATCGTCAGGTCGAAGCCCGCGCCGGCGAAACCGCACCAGAAGTTCACCGGGATGGCGGCCAGCAGCACGCCTTTCGGCGGCAGCAGCACGGTCATCAGGCCCACGGAATAGGCGACCGCCATGGTCATCACCGCGCGGTGCTTGCCGATGCGCGTGGCCAGCCACGCGGTGGTCGGCGCACCCGCCAGGCCCGCCACCACGTAGAACAGCAGCAGGATCGAGGCCTGCGCCGTCGTGAAGCGCATGTAGTCGCGGGCGAAGAACAGGTAGAGCGAGCTCATCCACCCCGGCCCCAGCGCCATGGCGGTCTGGGCGCCGTAGAGCCTCAGCAGGTCGCGGTTCTTCAGGATCGCCAGCACTTCCCTCAGCCGGAAGCGGTGCTCGCGTCCGGGCGCGGGACTCGCCGGCTCCGGCGAGAACAGCAGCGTCGCGCCGATGGCGAGCGGCGTGAGGCCCATCAGGAACCAGCCGATCGCATGCACCGCGCCGCCGTCGCTGTGGCCCAGCCTGGAGGCGATCACCGGGATCGACAGCACCACCAAGAGGGCCATGATCGAGACCGCCGCCAGGATGCCGAAGATGCGCGCTCGCTCGTTGTAGCTCTTCGCCAGCGTGGCGCCCCAGGCCGGGTGCGCCAGCGACAGGATCGACATGCCGACGTAGAGCACCAGCAGCCAGCCCACGAGATAGGCCTTGCCGATTCCCGCAGGCGCGAAGAACAGCATGGCCGCGCCCAGCATGAACACCGGCGCGCCGCCCAGCATCCAGGGCCGGTAGCGGCCCATGCGGGTGCGCGTGCGGTCCATCAGCATCCCCAGGATGGGATCGAAGCCGATGTCGATCAGCCGGACGGTGGCCCAGACCCCACCGACGACCGCCAGCGGCACGCCGAGTTGGGTCGACAGGTGCGGCGGCAGGTAGATCAGCAGCGCGGTGGCCAGCGCCGAGACCGGCAGCCCGGCAAGGGCGAAAACGATCGCGCGCCAGAGCGGAATCCGCCCGTCTGGGCACTTCAAAACGCCCGCCACCTCGCGCCTCCCACGTCCGTCACGCCGTTTTTTTTCTTTGATCAGGCGCGAAAAGGCCGACGCATTCAAGAGCGTCACGACCTCGGAACCTATCCGGGGGCGGTCGCATCCTCGCCCAGCATCATCTCCACCCCCCGGCGGATCGCGCCGTAGCACTCGCAGGAACAGCGCTCGAGGGCGGCGCGATCGGCCACCCGGATGCGGCCTCGCGTGTAGGAAATCGCCCCGCGTTCCTGCAGCTCGGAGGCGACCGCGGTGATCGTGGTCCGCTGCACGCCCAGCATGATCGACAGATGCTCCTGGGTGAGCGGCACGATCTCTGCGCCGCCGAGCCGGTCCTGGGTCATCAGCAGCCATCGGCAGAGCCTCTGCTCGGCCCGGTGCAGGGTGTTGCAGGCGGTGGACTGCGCCGCCTGCAGGAGCGTGGCCTGTGCGTGGCGCACGATCGCCTCGCGTATGTGGACGCTCCGCTCGGCGGCGCGCCGCAGGTGGCCAAGCGGCGCCCGCCAGGCCCGGCCGCCGACCTGGCACAGCGTGCGCTCGTAGCTCACGGGCGAGCCCAGGGCCTGCAGCAGCCCATAGCCGCCTTCCCGGCCGATCGTTCGGCTCTCCACCTGCGAGCCGTCCTCCATCACCGTCAGGACCGACAGGATGCAGTCGGTGGGCAGGTAGACGTAGGCGATCGGCTTGCCGGCGTCGTCGAGCAACTGATTGCGCTGCAGCGCCACTTCGCTCAACGCGGGTTTCAGGTTCGACAGCTCCTTTTCGTTCAGGCTGTCGAGGAAATGGTTGTCCCAGGCCATGACGGGCTAACGCAGAACGCGGGTCGGGGCTCGCAACCATAACTTTTGACGGGGTCCTTGCCGCATCGCGCTATGTCGGCTTGCGGGCAGACCCATCGCCACGGAACGCGTTAGCTGCCCGTCTGGTGGGGGGACGGGGATCTTGGAGCTCTTGCTGTACGGCCTGAACGAGGCCGGCGAGCCCGTCTTCGCGCGGCGGCTGTCCCCGGAGCACCGGCCGAGATTGCGCGAGATCGCGCTCGAGCACCTGGAAGGGCGCCACGCCGTCGAGGTGTGGGAAGGCCCGACCTGCGTCTTGCGCCTCCGCCAGGGCGGCGGACGCTGAAATTCGCTCGCTGACGGGTTTTCGGGATCGAACCCGCGCCTGAGCCGTTGTGACCTGCGAGCCCAACAATTCAAGGACGCCGGATGGCCCGCATCCGAAAGCAACTTCCCGCTTACCCGGGCACGGGTGAGCTGCGCTGCCGTGGCTTCAGGGGCCCGGTGGATTACGAGATCATCGGCGAGCCCGCGTCGCTGCGGCCCGGCCCCGCGCGGCTGAGGGGATCCTTCTCCTCGACGCCCGAGGTGGCCGCCCAGATCTTCCGCGACGTCGACGGCGAGCTCACCCTCGAAAGCGGCGCGACCTACCGCGTCACCATGCTCGGCCACTCGGCCGGCAGCGGGGTCGCCTACTTCGAGATGCGGGTCTAGCCGCGGCTCAGCCGCGCGCCCGGTACCGGACGCTGAGCGAGACGGCGCCGTCCTCGGCGGCGCCCTCCTTCAGGCGCGCGGCCACATGGTCGAGCGCCTCGGCCTGTTCGGCGAAACGCGCCACCTCGACCCCCTCGCGCTGGACCACCCAGTCCCCCGCCGTCTCGATCACTTCGTACTTCATGCGGTCCCGCCCGAAAGGAGAGGGCCGCAGTAGCGGTGTGCGGGCCGGTACAACAAGAGCGCGCATTTTTCGAGACCTGCTACCGGTTGTCACAGGGGCAGATTCCCTGCCTCCGCGCGGTCTCCGGCGGGGCTGATCGGCCCCATCTTCCACGAACCGGAAACAATCTCATTCGCGGACGCAGCTTTGCTGCGCGCTCCCACGGCCTATCTTGTTCGCCGAGGAGATCACCCATGATCGAGAAACGACCCTTCACCGGCCTCGGCGGCGCCGACCACGGCTGGCTCAAGGCCAGGCACCACTTTTCGTTCGCCAACTACTACGACCCCAACCGCATGGGCTGGGGATCGCTGCGCGTCTGGAACGACGACGAGATCGCCTCGCAGACCGGCTTTCCGCCGCATCCGCACGCCGACATGGAGATCATCACCTATGTCCGGCAAGGCGCCATCACCCACCAGGACAGTCTGGGCAACCAGGGCCGGACCGAGGCGGGCGATGTGCAGGTGATGAGCGCCGGCTCCGGCATCCGCCACGCGGAGTACAATCTCGAACCCGGCGCGACGCGCATCTTTCAGATCTGGATCGAGCCGACCCGGCGCGGGGGCGAACCCACATGGGGCGCCAAGCCCTTCCCCAGGGACGATCGCGCGGGTCGCTTCGTGACCCTCGCCTCGGGCCTGCCGGGCGACGCCGACGCCCTGCCC